>JAYTSH010000205.1:0-2535 GCA_043745755.1 Cellulomonas sp.
GCGCCGCATCGACACGGCCTGCGACACGGCCCAGAAGTCGGCCGAGGCCCTGCAGCCGTCCTGACCCGTGCCGTTGATGTTGAGCGTGAGGTTCGACAGCGTGCGCCAGAAGTTCACGAGGGCCAGGCAGTTGGTGGTCCCGCCGTTGTCGAGGCAACGGTTGTAGACCTCGATCTTGCCGTTGATGACGACGTCCGTCGGGGAGGCCCCGAGGCCGGCCACCTCGGTGTAGTAGCCGACCTTGATCTGCAGCGGTTCGGTGTCCGTGCCGTAGACCCCTGGCTTGAACAGCAGCGCGTGCCGGCCCGTCCCCATCTCGGCGTCGATCTGTTCAGCGTTGACCGCGTCGACGGTCGACTGGATCTGGCTCACCGGCATGCTCGGGTCGAAGACGATGACGTTCGGGCCGAGGTCCGGCTGGGTGGCGTTCGTCGCGGGCGGGTTTGTCGCGCCGGCCGCGGTGGCGATGCCCCCCGTCAGGGCCGTCGCGAGAGCGACGCCCAACGCAAGAGCGCGGCCACGACGTCGGCGGCTGGGCCGCCACGTGTCGTGGGCCTCGGCGCCGGGGGTGGGGGTGGGGGTGGGTAACGATCTCATGCGATGCAGTCCTCCCCATTGAGGTGAAATGCCCCGGTGACTCGTGTCACTGAGGCAGCACCCAGACTAGGGACACCGGGGGGGATGTCAAGAGCTGGGCGCCCGACGAGGACGACCGGGCGCGCTCGCTCGACAGGGGCCACGTATCGTGTGGGCGTACCGAAAGAGGAGACGCCATGAGCGACGCACAGAACACCACGGTCGCAGGCAGCCTCGTCAGCGACCGGTATCGCATCGAGGCCGTCATCGGGCAGGGCGGCATGGCGACGGTCTACCGGGCCCGCGACGAGCTCCTGGGGCGGGTGGTCGCACTCAAGGTCATCGCGCCGTCCTCGGCCGATGCCTCGGCGGTGCGCCGCGCACGAGCCGAGATCGAGCTCCTGGCGTCGTTGAACCATCACGCGCTCGTCACCCTGTTCGACGCAGGTGTCGATGAGATCGACGGCAGCGAGCGGACGTTCCTCGTCATGGAGCTGGTCGACGGCCCGACCCTCGGTGCGCGGATCGAGCGCGGTCCCCTCGCTCGTGCCGACGTCAGTCGGATGGCCGTGGACCTCGCCGAGGCGCTGCACGTGGTCCACGCGAGCGGGATCGTCCATCGCGACATCAAGCCGGGCAACGTGCTCCTCGCCTCCTCGCCGCTGCCCACGCACGAGTTCACCGCGAAGCTCGCCGACTTCGGGATCGCCCACCTGATCGACTCGACGCGTCTGACCGCCGCCGGCGGACTGGTCGGCACGGCGGCCTACCTCAGCCCCGAGCAGGCCCGCGGCGCGGTTCCGGCTCCTGCCACCGACGTCTACTCGTTGGGGCTGGTGCTCCTCGAGTCGCTCACGCGCACTCGTGCGTTCCCTGGCCCGCTGATGGAGTCCGTCAGTGCGCGCCTGGTCAGCGACCCACCGATGCCTGGCTCCCTCGGATCCGGCTGGGCGTCGCTCCTGTCGGCGATGACGGCGCGTGACCCTGAGGCGAGGCCGAGCGCGGTCGACGTCGCCGTCGCCGCCCGCGCGCTCGAGCGCGACTCGGCGGCGTCCGAGGATCCCCTCGACCCGTCGCGTGCCACGCAGGTCCTCGGGACGGGCGTCGGCGGACCGGCCCCGACCCTGCTGACTGTCCCGATGGATGCGCACGCGATCGGCT
Organism: Cellulomonas sp.; assembly: GCA_043745755.1. GTDB lineage: Bacteria > Actinomycetota > Actinomycetes > Actinomycetales > Cellulomonadaceae > Cellulomonas_A. The sequence goes on from JAYTSH010000205.1 coordinate 1,738, forward strand.
CGACCGCGATCATGCCTGCCGCCGTCATCGAACAGCTCGGCCGCGATGCCGCCGAGCACGGTGCTGAGCGGCTTGCCGGACACGCCACCGGACACGCGGCGGAGCGCGCAGGCACCGCGAGCTCGGCGGGCGCCGGGCACACGCGCCGGCTCCGCCGTCCTCTCCTTCTCGCAGGGGTCGGACTGCTCGTCGTCGTCGCGGCCGTCGTGGCGGTGCCGCGGATCACTGCCCGGCCACCGAGCACACCACCGACCCTGCCGGCCGTCGTCGAACCGCTCGGCACCGACCTGCAGGCCCTTCTGACGAGCGTCAGCCCATGAACGGCGTGCGGCGCTGCACCGCCACGGTCGTCGGAATGAGCCTGCTCGTCGGCTGCGGGTCCGGTGCGCCGGACATCGCAGCGACAACCTCCAGCGAGCTGAAAGCCGCGGTCCAGGACATCGGGACAGCCGCCGCCTCGGGTCGCTACGCCGCCGCCGTGACCCTGCTCGACACGCTCCAGTCGCGGCTCGACCAGGCGCTCGCCGCCGGCCAGGTGACATCCGACCGCGAAGCACAGATCCAGGCGGCGATCGACCGGGTGCGGGGCGATCTCGGAGCACTCGTCCCGGCAACCGCGCCGTCGGCGTCACCTGCGGCGTCAACCACTCCGTCACCGGTCGGCACCGGGGCCGGGCCAGGCAAGCACAAGGGCAAGGACTAGGGCGTGTTGGTAAACCGGATCCGGGGTGGTTTCGGCGAGGCTGGGCGCATGACGGTCAGGCAGGAGATCTCGGACGAGTCGTGGGCGGTGCTGGA
>JAYTSH010000206.1:0-2354 GCA_043745755.1 Cellulomonas sp.
TCCAGCACCGCCCACGACTCGTCCGAGATCTCCTGCCTGACCGTCATGCGCCCAGCCTCGCCGAAACCACCCCGGATCCGGTTTACCAACACGCCCTAGGTGGCGCCGCCTCCCCGCAGGACGCGGGCCTCGGCACACGGGTAGCGTGCGAGGGGTGAGTGACAACGGGTACGGCGACTTCGAGTTCGAACGCCGGTTCTTCGTCCGCGACATGCCGCGCGAGCTGCTCGACGAACCTGCCCCCGTGCTGATCGTCCAGAGCTACTTCATGGCCGAGCAGGGGTACGCACTGCGGATGCGGGTGCAGTCGAGCTCTGCGCGCGTCGAGCTGGATGGGACCGAGGACGAGATCGCGCTGCTCGACGACCTGGGGAGCGAGTTCGACTTCTGCGCGCTGACGGTCAAGGGCCCGATGATCGAGGGCACCCGGTACGAGGCGGAGCGGGAGATCGACCTGTCGGTCGGCCTGGAGATGATCAAGCTCGCTGGGTCGCGGATCATCAAGAACCGCTACGCGATCTGGCTGGGCGGGGACGGCTGGGTCGTCGACGTGTTCGGTGGGCTCAACCGTCCGTTGATCATCGCGGAGTGCGAGCGGGGGAGCCCGGTCACCGATCTGCACATCCCGGCGTTCTGCGTGACGGAGGTCACGGACGACCGCCGGTTCGCGAATGACGGGCTCTCGAACTCGCCGTTCTCGACGTGGCACGCAACGTTCGACGCCGAGCTCGCCGCGACGGGCCCGCACTTCTTGTCCGGTCTCGGGCAGAACTTCTTCGACTCGGGGCGCGTTCCGAACCAGGGGCGCGGGTAGGGCACCCGTTCAGGCCGCTGACGTCGGTTCCGGCGTGAGCATCTGCAGGTGGTCCTCGGGGTCGAGCCGACCCAGCACGGCGGTGGCGATCGCGTCGAGCTGGGCGATCTGCTCGGGGGTGAGGGCGTCGATGACGATGTCACGGATGGAGCGCACGTGCTCGGGTGCCGTCGCGATGACCTTTCGCCACCCCGCGCAAGTGAGCGAGGCTAGGGTCGCGCGCCGGTCATCGGTGCAGGTCCGCCGCTCCAGGTAGCCCTTGGCCTCGAGCCGGGCGCTGACGTGCGAGAGCCGGGGCAGGGTCGCGTTGGTCCGGGCGGCGAGCTCGCTCATGCGCAGCGTCCGAGCGGGTGCCTCGCTGAGCTTGGCAATGACGAGGTGCTCGTAGTGGCTGAGGTCCGCCGTGCGGCGCAGCGGGCCGTCGAGCGCGCCCGGCAGGAGCTCGACGACGGCTTCCAGGCGCGTTGCTCGTCCGAGGTCAGCCAGCGGGTGCCGTCGTCCATGCCAGCGAGTGGAGTTAGGTAGTTGACGGCTCAACTATGCGAGATCATACTAGTTGAACCAACAAGTAAACCCGAGGAAGACGTGACCACGTTCAGCATCCTCGGCGTCGGTTCGATGGCGTCTGCGATCGCCACCGTCGCGCTCAAGGGTGGCGCGACCGTTCAGGTCCTCGCCCGTGACCCGCAGAACTCCGCAGCCGCTGCCTCCGCCCTCGGCGCCGGCGCAACAAGTGGCCGGTTCGGTGACGCGCTGACGGGCGACGTCGCTGTCCTCGCGCTCGCGTACGGTGCCGTTGCCGAGGTCGTCGGGCAGTACGCGACCGAGCTCGACGGCAAGGTCGTCGTCGACATCACCAACCCGCTCGACTTCACGACGTTCGACGACCTCGCCGTCCACGCCAGCACCTCCGCCGCGCAGGAGCTCGCCGCGCTCGTCCCGGGCGCCCACGCCCTCAAGGCGTTCAACACGAACTTCGCCGCGACCCTCGCGACCGGCCCGGTCGGCGGTGCGACGACCACGGTTCTCGTCGCGGGTGACGACGCCGACGCGAAGGCGACGCTCATCACGGTCGATGCGAGCCGGCCTCGGTGCGGTCGACGCCGGCTCGCTCAAGCGCACGCAGCAGCTCGAGGCGCTCGGCCTCCTGCAGCTCACGCTCGCCGTCGGCGAGAAGTTCGAGTGGACCGGCGGGTTCTCGCTCGCGCGCTGACGCTGGCGTTGTCCCTCGGGCGGCGCGGGGCGCGAGACTATCGGTGCGCCCCGTGCCGTCCGGCCCGGGTGCGGCCCGCTGCGAGGGAGACGACATGCCGGCCTGGATCGACCATGCGATCTGGTGGCACGTGTACCCCTTGGGCTTCATGGGCGCTGCGTCGGCCGCCCGCACGCCGGGCGAGCCCGTCCAGCACAGGTTCGCCCACCTGACCGCGTGGCTCGACTACGCGGTCGAGCTGGGGTGCAACGGCCTGGTCCTCGGCCCGGTGTTCGCCTCGGCGAGCCACGGGTACGACACGATCGACCACCTGCGGATCGACCCCCG
>JAYTSH010000207.1:0-10083 GCA_043745755.1 Cellulomonas sp.
CGACGGGGGAGCGGGCAGGTCGCCGGCGGGCTGCTCGGTTCCGTGGCCCACGCCGTCCTGCACCTCGCACACTGCCCCGTCGTCGTCGTCCCGGCTGTGGACGCCCGGTCGATGTCGGGCGCGGGCTTCGACGAGGTCGTGGCCGGGTTCGACGGTTCGGCCGGCGCCTACCAGACGCTCGATGCCGCCGCGGCGGCCGCGCGGGTGCGGGGTGGAGGAGTCAGGGTCCTGACCGCGTGGTCGCCGGCGAGCGAGACCCGGTCGATGACGTACTGGGCGGTGGCCTATCCCGACGCGAGCCCCGGCGAGGTCGCGCTCGAGCGTGCGGAGCGCGCGCAGGCCGAGGCCCGCGAATGGTGGGAGACCCGGCACGCCGACGTGCCGGTCGAGTGGGAGCTGCCGATCGGACGCCCCGTCGACGCGCTGGTCAAGGCGTCGGTCGACGCGGGGCTCGTCGTCGTCGGCGCTCGGGGGCGCGGCGGCCTCGCGAGCCTCCTGCTCGGCTCGGTGAGCCGCGCCGTCGTGCACGGGGCGCACGGGCCGGTCGAGGTGACGCGGAGCGAACCGGCGACGTCGTAGCGGCCGCGGCGGCCGGAGCGATCACTCTGGCAGGCCGGGTTGTCCTGCGGCTCCGCCCGACACGTCCTGGCGACGACGTGGGCACGGGTCACGGCGCCGAGCGCATCTCGACGTGCTCGGCCCGAAGGTGTCCAGGAAGCACCACGCGCCGATGGGCGGGACCTCCCGGGTCGGCAGCGTCCGCCGCACGCGCATGGCGCGCAGGCCGCCGAGCGAGACCTCCGGGCGTCCAGGACGTGGTTGGCCGGTCCACGCACCAAGGTCGGGTGGCACAGCGTCTCGTCCGGCCGCGCGTCGAGGTTGCCTATCGGGACACTGTCGCACCCGGTACGTGGGCGCACCGTCTACGCGGCGTCGATCAGGAGACCGTGCAGCCGGTCCCGTTCAGGGCGAACGCGCTCGGTCTCGTGTTCGTCCCGCTGTACGACGCGTTGAAGCCGATGTCGGCGCTCTTACCCGCCCCGATCGTGCCGTTCCACGCGGCATTGGTGATGGTGACTGACGATCCGGACTGCGCGTGCACGCCGGACCAGCCGTTGGTGATGATCTGGCCCGACGGGAAGGTGAACGGGAGCTTGCAGCTCGACAGCGCGGACGAGCTCAAGTGGGTGAACGTGACGGAGGCCGTGAGGCCCGAGCCTCAGTCGTTGGCGTACTTCACCGTGCAGGCACCTGCGAGTGTCGGTGTCGGGGTGACCGTCGGAGTCGGGGTGGCGGTCGGCGTGGGGGTGACCGTCGGGGTCGGTGTCGGGGTGACCGTCGCCATCGGGGTGATGGTCGGCGTCGGCGTCGGCGTCGCGGTGGCAGTCAGAGTCGGAGGAGGTGTCGGTACCGTGCAGGTCACGTTCCCGACGACGATCCCTCGACCGTTCGTGCTGACGTACACGCGTCCGTAGACATCGGGGTCCTAGACCAGGCCGATCGCGGTCAGGGGGGCGATCACTCGTAGGACTCGCATCCGCTGCACACCTTGGTGGGAACGGTGAGATGGCATCGCGGACCGGGGCATACCGGACCAGTGGCAGGCATCGACCGTATCGAAGCGCTTCGAGCGACTCGAGGGTGCGAAATGTCTAGTCAATGGCGCGCGGATGCTCCCGCCGCGGCACCGGTCGCTGCTCTCCAGATCGCTCCGAACGCGTGCGCCGCGAGCATCCACGGCGTAGAACCGGTGGTATGAGTCGCAGAACCGGTGACAGGCGGCGTCGGCGCGCGGACCTGACCTCGGACCCGGCCGCCGAGCACCTCGCGGACCGCACAGCGTCGGACGACGAGGTGCGCGCCGCGGACGCCCGAGCCGGCGGCGACGCGTCGCAGGCCCCGCGTTCCTTGCTCGGCGTCGAGCTCGAACCGGACGACGAGGCGATCGCGAGCAGCGAGGAGTGGGACGACCCCGAGCGGCTGTGACGCCCCTACTCCAGGCCGACCCAGCGGGCCGTCCACTCGCGCAGGAGGGCTGACCCGTCCGCACCCTGCAGCAGCGGGACGTCCGCGCCGCGGGTGCGAGCTGTTGCGCTCGCTGTCCTGGCCGCGGGAGCCGGTGCGCCGCGGGCCAGCACCTGTTCGGTGCCCGACAGCTGACGGACCGCCACGGCCAGCACGCGCTCGGGGTGCTCGTGCACGACCTCGGCGTAGATCTGCGGATCGCGCTGCCCGTCGTCGCCCACGAGGACCCACCGGATGCCGGGCAGCTCGGTGAGCAGGCGGTGGAGCGCGGCAGGCTTGTGCTCGGCCCCGCTACGGAACCAGCCGGAGTTCGTCGGTCCCCAGTCGGTGAGCAGCAGCGGCCCGGTCGGGTGGCTGTGCCTTCGCAGGAACCTGCCGATCGCCGGCGCCGCGTTCCACGCGCCCGTGGAGACGTACATCACCGGGACGTCACCGTTCGCCCCGAACGCGCGGCGGTAGAAGTCGGCCATTCCTGGTAAGGGCTCCCGAGCGTTGTCGTTCCGGACGAACGTGTTCCAGGCCGCGATGAACGGCCGGGGGAGCCGGGTGATCATCACGGTGTCGTCGATGTCGCTCACGACCCCGAACCGCGCGTCGGGACCGATGACGATCAAGGGAACCGTCGCCGTCCGACCGCCGACGGTCACCAGCTCGACGTCGTGCCAGCCCGGGGTGAGGCCGGAGCTGACGACGCTGTCGACAAATCCGCCCCGGTCGGCGACCAGCTCGCTCCGGGTGCCATCGACCACCGCGTGCACACGCGCGAACGGCAGCGGGACGACGGCGAAGCTGCGCCAGCCGCGAAGTGCCGTCACCGGTCGCGCTGTGCCCCTGGTCGGGTGCGCGCCGGCTCCTGGCAGGTCGTCGTCACGCACGCCTGGGCCCGCGAGGACGACGCGGCCGAGCACCCGAACCCAGCCGGGCGCGCCGCAGCCCACGTACGGTTCGATACGCTCCGTCCACCCGCGGTGCTGCAGGAACGCCGCGAGCCGCGAGTCGAACGCGTACTCGAGCCGGGCCGCCCGGTGTGGCCGGCTCGACGTCGCGCCAGAGGTCGCGGGTCGTGGGGTCGAGCCGGCGCCGTCAGCGCTGGGAAGCACCCTTGGCTGCCGACCCCGCCTTCCGGGCGGCTTCCTTCTCGGTGGTCGCGCCTGCAGTGCTCAGGGCACCGCCGGCCGACTCAAGGTGTGCGCGGACGAACCAGTGGAAGAGCTCGAGCTGGTGGAGATGGCCGATGAGCAGGTCGTTGGTGACGTTGTCGAGCTCCTCGACGTCGTCCGCTGCCTTCCGGTGAGCCTCGATGACGTTCCGATAGACCTCGTCGAGCGCCCCGAGGTGCTCCATGGCGGTCGCTCGTCCGATCGAGTAGTCGTCCCACGTACGCTCTGCGACGAGAGCACCCGGCGTCCCGAGGGGCGCCACACCGAGCGTGGCGATGCGCTCGGCGATCTCGTCGACCATCACGCGGACCGCGTCGACCTGCGGGTCGAGCATCGTGTGGACCGAGATGAAATGCGGGCCCACGACGTTCCAGTGGATGTGCTTGAGGGTGAGCGCGAGGTCGTTGAGTGAGTGCAGACGGGTCTGCAGGACGGCGGCGACCTTCGCTCCGTCCTTGAGGGTCAGCGAAGGGACGGTGTACTTGGGCAGCTCGGTGCGGTGGGCCATGTCGGTGCCTCCTAGGTTCGGTCGTACGGCGCCGACGCGGCGCCGTACGGAACCACGTTGCCGTACGGCGGACGGGCGCGCATCCCGAGCCGGCCGATCCGACGGGCCGCCACGAGCCGTCGGCACAGCCTGAACCAGATCACCAGAAGGCCTGACTGTGACCCCGACCCAGCACCGCACGCGATGCCGTCGGCCGCCGGACGAACGACCGTCTGTACGACGTCGTTGACCAAGTCCACGGCGGGAACCTTGTCGGCCATGACCTCGGCGACGAGGAGTGCGGTGAGGATCACCGGCCCCAGCCGTTCGTGAGCCACTGCCAGCCCGTCGGCGGGGTGATGACGTCGGTCCACCTCGCGAGCGTGCCGAGCACGAGCAAGGGCGCGTCAGCGTTCAGCCCGGCCGCTGTCGCGAGACCGGTCTCGGTCAGGATGTCGAGCTTGCTGGCGATCATGGCATCCCTCACGCGGGCGTGACACTCGAGCGGTCGGCAGCCCTCGAGGCCCCAGCGCGGAGCTCAGCGCAGGAGGTCGCCGGTGTCGTCGAGCCGGCGCAGCACCTCGGCCGGAGACAGCTGGGCGAGCCCCGGGCCGAGCTCGTCCCAGTCGCGGGGTGCCGCGACGGCCGGCTGCTCCCGGCCGCGCAGCGAGTACGGGGTGATGGTCGTCTTGGCCGGGTGGTTCTGGGACCAGTCCAGCAGCACCTTTCCACCACGCAGGTCCTTGCGCTGCAGCGCGACGAGGACATCGGGGTGACGGCCGGCAAGCTCGTAGGCGAGCGCGCGGGCGTAGGCACGGACCTCCATGGCCGTGCTCGTGCCGGGCAGGGGGGCGTACAGCTGCAGCCCCTTGCTGCCCGACGTCACCGGGACGGTCTCCAGCCCGTCCTCGCGCAGCCGGTCGGCGACGAGGCGCGCGGCGCTCGCACACTCGGGCAGCCCCGCCGGGGCGCCGGGGTCGAGGTCGATCACGAGGCGGTCCGGGTTGCGGACCGTCCCGTCCGGGTCGACGCGCCACTGCGGCGTGTGGAGCTCGAGCGCGCCCTGGTTCGCGGCCCATACGAGCGACGGCAGGTCGTCGAGCAACGGGAAGGTCACGTTCTTGCCCTCGTCCGGGGCACCGGGGGCCGCGTGCATCGTCAGACGACGCAGCCACTCAGGTGCTCCGGCGGGCGTGTTCTTCTCGAAGAACCGTTCGCCGTCGAGGCCCTCGGGGAACCGGATCCGCGTCACAGGACGGTTGTGGAGCTGGTGCAGGAGCGCGGGAGAGACGCGCGTGACGTAGTCGATGACCTCGGCCTTGGTCATCCCGTTCGACGGGTACATCACACGGTCGAGGTGGCTGAGGCGGACCTCGCGGTCGCCGATCGTGACGAGCTGGGCGTCGTCCTTCGGGTTCATGGGTCCTCCTGGTCGCGCACCGGCACGAGACGTGCTCGCGACGGCTCCTGGTGGCGAGGGCGACGTCACTGGTCCATCCTGCCCAGAGAGTCGAGGTTCGTCGCGCGCTGGGCGGGTTGCTCGTGAGGAGGCAGTCGTCGGTGCAGGAGCGGGACGGTGCAGACGGCACGCGGGGTCAGGGCGACCCCGCGGCGCCCTCAGCCACCCAGGCCGCGCTCGGGGCGCTGCGCCGAGTGGCGTTCCTGCTCGAGCGCGCGCAGGCCGACGAGCACCGCAGCGCGGCCTTCCGTGGAGCCGCGCGCGTCGTCGCAGATCTGCCCACCGGTGAGCTGGTCGCCCGCGTGGCGGCGCGGACGCTCACCGACCTGCCGGCCATCGGCGCGCGAACCGCCGAGGTCGTCACCGCTGCCGTCCGCGACGAGCCGGTCGAGTACCTCGATCGGCTCGAGCGGGAGGCCGAGCCAGCGCCAGAGATGGGATCGTCTTTGCGCAGGGCGTTGCGCGGCGACCTCCACGCGCACACCGACGAGAGCGACGGCCGCAGCCCGCTGCGTGAGATGGTGCTGGCTGCTGCAGAGCTCGGGCACGAGTACCTCGCCATCGCCGACCACTCGCCGCGGCTCACCGTCGCCCACGGGCTGAGCCCTGCGAGGCTCCGGACGCAGCTGTCGCACATCGCCGAGCTGCGCGCGGGGGCGGCCCGTTCCGGGTGCTGAGCGGCATCGAGGTGGACATCCTCGACGACGGCTCCCTCGACCAGGACGCCGCGCTCCTCGACGGGCTCGACGTCGTCGTCGCCTCGGTGCACTCGAAGCTGTGCATGGATCGCATCGCGATGACACGGAGGCTGATCGCCGCCGTGTCCAACCCGCGGGTCGACGTGCTCGGCCACTGCACCGGACGGCAGATCACCGGCAAGCTGCGGCCGCCCAGCGACTTCGACGCGGCCACGGTCTTCGAGGCGTGCGCCGCGCACGCCACGGCGGTCGAGAGCAACTCACGGCCGGACCGGCTCGACCCGCCGCACGCCCTGCTCGAGGTGGCCATCGCGGCCGGCTGCGTCTTCTCTGTCGACTCGGACGCGCACGCGCCCGGCCAGCTCGACTGGCAGGTCGCCGGGTGCGCCCGCGCCGCCGCGCACGGCCTGACGGCCGATCGCTTGGTCGATACGTGGCCGGTCGACCAGCTGCTCGACTGGACCCGCGCCGGCCCGACATGACCGCAATTGCGCGTGGCGATGCGCAAACACGGCCCTGCGGAGGTTAGTGTCGTTCGCGACGGACCGGGGTACTCGGGCGCACCGACAGGGCGCCTGAGCCAGCGTTGCTGTCTGTCACCCGTCCGGGCCGGTCGTCCGGGCACGTTCGAACCGACCAACTAGGAGTACATCCCGTGAGCGTGAACCGCACCGAGCTCGTCCAGGCCATCGCTGCCAAGGCGGGCCTGACCAACACCGCCGCTGACGCGGCTCTGAAGGCCTTCCAGGAGGTTCTGGTCGAGCAGCTCTCCGCTGGCGAGAGCGTCACCATCCCCGGCCTGCTCGCGATCTCCCGCGCCGAGCGGTCCGCCCGCACCGGCATCAACCCGCAGACCGGCGAGAAGTTGGAGATCCCCGCGGGCTTCCGCGTCAAGCTCTCCGCGGGTAGCGCGCTCAAGCGCGCCGTCGCCGCCAAGTAGCACGCCGGCGCCAGCGGGACCGGCGCCACGACGCACGACGACCTCGGGCTCGGCCGCACTCCGGCCGGGCCCGCGGTCGTGGCGCCTATGCTGCACCTCGGCCATCGAGGAGAGGGGACCGGCATGACAACGGCGCCACGACCGACCCGCCAGCGTTCGGAGATCCTTGCCCTGCTCGACGGCCTCGACGGGTTCAGAAGTGCGCAGCAGCTGCACGAGCTCCTGCGTTCGCGGGGCTCGACCACCGGGCTGGCGACGGTGTACCGCGCCGTCCAGCTTCTCAGCGACAGCGGCGAGGTCGACGTCCTGCGGACAGAGGACGGCGAGGCCGTCTATCGCAGGTGCGAACGGCGCAGCCACCACCATCACCTGGTCTGCCGGCACTGCGGGCGCACCGTCGAGATCGACGGGCCGGTCGCGGAGTCATGGGCTGCCCAGGTGGCGTCGGCACACGACTTCACCGATGTCGAGCACACGATCGAGCTGGTCGGGATGTGTGCCGAGTGCCGGTCGACCGGGGCAGACCGGCTCTGAGCGCCGTGGGCAGAGGGTCCTGCCTTGAGCTGTGCGCGGGTGCGAGAGACTGGTCGCCGTGAACCGACTGCACGACCCCCAACGCCGCCACTTCGCCTCCGACAACTACGCGGGGGTGCACCCCGAGGTGCTGACCGCGCTCGCCGAGGCGAACGGCGGCCACGAGAAGGCTTACGGCTACGACGCCTACACCGCGCGGCTCCAGGAGGTCCTCGCCGCCCACTTCGGTGCGGATGCGCACGCCTACCCCGTGCTGAACGGCACCGGGGCGAACGTCCTGGCGCTGCAGGCGCTGCTACCCCGTTGGGGCGGCGTGGTGTGCGCCGAGACCGCACACATCAACACCGACGAGAACGGTGCCCCCGAGCGTGTCGGCGGCCTCAAGCTGCTCACTGTCCCGACCCCTGACGGCAAGCTCACCCCGGAGCTCGTCGACCGGCAGGCCTGGGGGTGGGGCGACGAGCACCGCGCCCAGCCCGGGGTCGTGTCGATCACGCAGACGACCGAGCTGGGGACTGCGTACTCGGTCGCGGAGATCCGCGCCTTGGCCGACCACGCGCACGGCCTCGGGATGACTCTCCATGTGGACGGGGCGCGGATCGCCAACGCCGCGGCCTATCTCGACGTCCCGTTGCGCGCCATGACGACGGACGCGGGCGTGGACGTGCTCTCGCTCGGCGCGACGAAGAACGGCGTCATGTTCGGCGAGGCGGTCGTGGTGCTGCGACCCGATATCGCGCCCGGCCTCGAGTACCTGCGCAAGATCGACATGCAGCTCGCGTCGAAGCTGCGGTTCGTCTCGGCGCAGCTCCTTGCGTTGTTCGAGGCCGACCTGTGGCTCCGGTCGGCCCAGCACGCCAACGCGATGGCGGCACGCCTGCGGGCGGGTGTCGAGAGCATCGACGGTGTGCGCGTCACCCTGCCGACCCAGTCGAACGCGGTGTTCGCGGCGCTCGCCCCTGGAGCAGCCGACAGGCTGCGCGAGTCGTACCAGTTCTACGACTGGACCGAGGGCGAGGTCCGGTGGATGTGCGCATTCGACACCACTGCGGCGGATGTCGACGGGTTCATCGCCGCACTCCGCGCCGCCGTCGAGGCGGCCTGACGGTTCTTGGTCGACCGAGAGCAGCGGGTGCGGGGAGCGATCCGCCCGCCCCCCGCACCCGGTCTTGAGTCTGCCGCTCGTCCGGCGGCGACCCCGGCCGTCCCTCCCGTGCGGGAGGGACGGCCAGGGTCGCCGTACCGCGCCGTCTCAGCTGACGGTGCAGGTCGTGCCGTTGAGCGTGAACGCGGTCGGGTTCGTGTTCGTCCCGGTGTGCGAGCCGTTGAAGCCGATGTCCACGCTGCCGCCGGCAGCGAGGTTGCCGTTCCACGCCTCGTTCGCCGCGGTGACGGCCGTGCCGGACTGAGACCACTTGGCGCTCCAGCCCTGCGTCACGACCTGGCCGTTGGCGAAGGAGAACTTCAGGTTCCAGCTGGTCAGCGCGCTCGAGCTCGAGTTCGTGACCTTGATCGAGCCCGTGAAGCCGGTGTTCCAGCTGTTGGACGTGTACTTCACGGTGCAGCCGCCGGTGCCGTTGGTCGCGGTGGGTGTCGGCGTGGGCGTCGGCGTCGGGGTCGAGATGCTGGTCGTGGTGACCGAGACGGCGTTGGACGCGTTCGAGATGTTGTTGGCTGCGTCCTTGGCCTTGACCGTGAACGAGTACGTCGTGGCGGCGGTGAGGCCGGTCGCGGTGTAGCTCGTGGTGGTCGACGACCCGACGAGGGTCGTGCCGCGGTAGATGTCGTAGCCGGTCACACCGCCGGCGTCGGTGGAGGCGGTCCACGACAGTGCGACCGAGGTCGCCGTCGGGGTCGCGGCGGTCAGGGCCGTCGGGGCCGTCGGAGCTGTGGTGTCGGTCGGGGGAGGCGTGCCGCCCGTGATCACGGGGTAAGCGTTCGTCACGAGCTCAGCGAACTGCGACTCGAACCACGCGCCGGCGAGCGGAGCGTTGGGGGAGGCGCCGGTCAGCTGGTTGGCGAGCTTGGGCGACACGAACGTCGGGTCGCACATCCGGTCAAATCCCTTGCCCTGGTCGTTCGCGATGGCGGTCGACGAGCCGTCGGACTCGCCCGGAGGCTTGATCCAGACGAAGGCGTCGAGGTAGGAGCTCGCGTAGCCGGTCGGGCTCGCCTGGGGGCGTTCGCCGATGCCGGCGCCGAGCGGGTTGCACCAGGCGCCGCGGTGGGTGCGCTTGTCGACGCGGGACTCGTCGACGTACGTGGTCGCGACCGTGCTCGTGGAGACGGCGGTCGGACGGGCCGCGCCGCCCCAGCCGTTGCGGGAGGTGTCGATCAGCATGCCGGTGGTCGACGGGAAGCCCGCGGCCACGAGCAGCGAGTGCAGGTGCGCCGTCCAGTGGACCTCGTCGAGGTCGAAGTTCCACTCGTAGAACTTGGTCGACCGGATCGGGGTTCCGCCGATCGACAGCGAGGAGTCGGTCAGAAAGGGCTCGACGAGCGGGGTCGTGTTGGCCGTGTCGGTCACGAAGCCATCGACGGAAGCGAACCCGGCCGAGGTGGTCTTGGCGACGTCGGCGAAGAGGGTGGCGGCGGGGCCGGCGTTGCTGTCCCAGCCGAGCCAGCCGGAGTGCGCGGCGTCGAGGTAGTTGTAGACGTTCGGGACGGCGTGGAGCTTGTCGAGCGCGTACTTGACTCCAGCGCGGTAGTACGGAGCCGACTGCTGGCACGCCGCCTCGGACGAGTTCGTGATGAGGTTCGGCAGCGAGTCAGGCTCGATG
>JAYTSH010000208.1:0-1607 GCA_043745755.1 Cellulomonas sp.
TGGTGCTGCTTGCGGTGCTTGACGCGACGCGGGATCAGCATGGGTCAGCCCTCCGTTGCAGGAGCGGTGACGGCAGCGGCCGGCGCGGCGGCGGGCTCAGCCGCGGGGGCCTCACTGCCACCGTCGACGGGACGACGGGTGCCACGGGCCGGACGCTCAGCCGAGCGCTCGGGCCGTGGGCCGCGCGGCGGGCGAGGCGCGGTGGCCTGCTGCTGAGCGAGCTCGCGGGCCGTGACGTCGCCCTTGTAGATCCAGACCTTCACGCCGATGCGGCCGAACGTCGTCCGGGCCTCGTAGAAGCCGTAGTCGATGTTCGCTCGCAGCGTGTGCAGCGGGACGCGACCCTCGCGGTAGAACTCCGAGCGCGACATCTCGGCGCCACCGAGGCGACCCGAGCACTGCACCCGGATGCCCTTGGCGCCGGCGCGCAGCGAGCTCTGCATCCCCTTGCGCATGGCGCGACGGAACGAGACGCGCGCAGAGAGCTGCTCGGCAATGCCCTGGGCCACCAGCTGGGCGTCGATCTCGGGGTTCTTGACCTCGAGGATGTTCAGCTGCACCTGCTTGCCGGTGAGCTTCTCGAGCTCGCCGCGGATCCGGTCGGCCTCGGCGCCACGGCGTCCGATGACGATGCCGGGACGGGCGGTGTGGATGTCGACCCGGACCCGGTCACGGGTGCGCTCGATCTCGACCTTGGAGATGCCGGCGCGCTCCATGCCCTTGGCCATGAGCACGCGGATCGCGACATCCTCTTTCACGTAGTCGCGGTAGCGCTGACCCGGCTTGGTGCTGTCGGCGAACCACCGCGACTTGTGATCGGTGGTGATGCCGAGGCGGAACCCGTGCGGGTTGACTTTCTGACCCACTAGTGGGTCCTCCCCTTCGTCGCGGACCTGGCCGTCGCGGCCTTGCCCTCGGGCACGCTCACAACCACGGTGATGTGGCTGGTGCGCTTGTTGATCCGGTAAGCGCGCCCCTGGGCACGCGGACGGAACCTCTTCATGGTCGGTCCCTCGTCCACGAACGCGGCCTGGACGACCAGGTCACGCTCGTCAAACGCCTCAGAAGACTTCTCCGCCTTGACCCGCGCGTTCGCGACGGCGCTGAGCAGCACCTTGCGTACGGGGTCGCTGGCACTCTGCGGTGCGAACTGCAGCACCGCTGAGGCCTCGGTCGCCTGCTTGCCTCGAATGAGGTCGACCACGCGGCGGGCCTTCTGGGGCGTCACGCGGATGTACCGCGCCTGCGCCTTGGCTTCCATCAGCGCCGCCTTCCCTTGCGGTCGTCCTTCTCGTGCCCGCGGAAGGTGCGGGTCGGGGCGAACTCTCCGAGTTTGTGGCCGACCATCGACTCGGTCACGAAGACCGGGACGTGCTTGCGGCCGTCGTGGACGGCGATCGTGTGACCGAGCATGTCCGGCACGATCATCGAGCGCCGCGACCAGGTCTTGATGACGGTCTTGGTGCCCTTCTCGTTCTGGGCGTCCACCTTCTTGGTGAGGTGGTCGTCCACGAACGGGCCCTTCTTCAGACTACGAGGCATGGGTCAGGGCTCCTCAGCGCTTCTTGCCGGTACGACGGCGACGGACGATCATCTTGTCGCTGTCC
>JAYTSH010000209.1:0-2170 GCA_043745755.1 Cellulomonas sp.
AGATCGCTGCGCCGTTCGCCGGAGCGGTCACTCCCGTCGTCCAGGAGGGGCAGCGTGTCGAGGCCGGCCAGACCGTCGCGACGGTCGAAGCCATGAAGATGGAGGCTGCGATCACGACGCCGGTTGCGGGCAAGGTGCAGCGGCTCGCGATCGGGGCCGTGCAGCAGCTCGAGGGTGGCGACCTGGTGATGGTCATCGCCTGACGCGGCTGGCTCTCGCGCCGTCGGGCGGGGCGCGGCATGCTGCTCGGATGACGACATTGACATGGTGGGGCCATGCCTGCGTTCGGCTCGAACGGTCCGGCTCCAGCCTGGTGATCGACCCCGGTACGTTCAGCGACCTCTCCGTGCTGGACGCGGCCGACGCGGTGCTGGTGACGCACGAGCACCCCGACCACGTGGCAGTCGGGCAGCTGGACCTCGCCCTTGCGACCCGTTCTCATCTAGAGGTGTGGGCTCCGGCCGGGGTCGTGGACCTCCTCGACGCCTCGACCGTCGCTCTGGGGCGGGTGCACGCGGTCCAGGCGGGCGAGGCCTTCACGGCAGCAGGATTCGACGTCGTGGTGCTGGGGGAGTGGCACGAGCTGATCCACGTGGACGTGCCCCGGGTCGCGAACGTCGCGTACCTCGTTGACGGCGCGGTGCTGCACCCCGGCGACTCGTTCACGCTCCCGCCGGCCACGACGAGCGTCGACGTCCTGCTCACTCCGGTGAGCGGACCGTGGCTCAAGCTCGCCGGGGTCATCGACTACGTCCGGGCTGTGCACCCCCGCCTCGTGGTGCCGATCCACGACGCCCCGCTCAATGACATCGGCACAGCGTTGGCGGACCGGCTGGTGGCCTCCCTGGGCGGGTCGCCCGGGTACCGACGGCTCGGCAGCGGTGACGAGGTCGCGCTCTGCTGACCCGTCGGCGGTTCGGTCATGGGGGAGCAGACGAAGGCACGGTGATCACGGTGCCGTGCGCGCCGTCCGGATCTACGGTGGGACCACGACCACCATCGAAAGGTGCCCACATGTCGATCTCCACGCCGCAGGACCCCGAAGCCGCGCCGGACCGGTTTGACGAGATCGGGCTCCTCGAGTTCGATGAGACCGTCCCGCCGCGCCCCGAGGAGGAGGTGGCCGATGCCGCTCGCTCCGTGCCCGACCGGGCCGGTCATGGTGGGACCCCGGATCCCTCGGGGGCCGGCGAGGCGGCCGAGCGCGGCATGGCGGGACCTGTGGCGACCTGACACTCCTGCGCGCCGCCGCGCGCCCAGCCCGGTGGTCGGCGCACGCCCGGGCATGCTGTGACGCGTGATCGACATCGAGCTGATCGGCGAGGACGACTGGCAGGTGGCGCGCGAGGCCCGGCTGCGCGCTCTGCGCGAGAGCCCGCACGCATTCGGGTCCACACTGGCGCGCGAAGCGGGCTTCCGCGAGCAGCACTGGCGGATGCGACTGCGGTCGAGCCCGTGCTGGGTCGCTCGTCGCGCTGGTCCGCCAGGAAGCAGCCCCGTCGGGCTCGCCTCGATGATCGTCGAGCCCGGATCCACCTCGGACGATCGCCACGTCGTCGGCCTGTGGGTCGACCCAGGCGCGCGCCGCCGGGGTGTCGGAACAGCGCTGCTGGCCGCGGTGGTCGCCGCCGCACGAGCAGAGGCGGCGCGCACGGTCTCCCTGTGGGTCGCTGACGACAACGACGCTGCGGTGCGCCTCTACGGTCGCCTCGGTTTCTCACCCACGGGGGAGCGGCATCCGCTGCCAGACTCTCCTCGGAGCGCCGAGTCCCGCCACGAGATGCGGCTCGACTGACCTGCGCGGCGCGGCCGACGCTGCGGGACCTGCGGGGCGATGGCGTCGATGCAGGCGCCGGACATCGGGCCCTGCCGCTGGGGAAGGAACCGGAGCATGACCGCGTCACCCGCCGTCCCCGCAACCGCCCAGGCGACTCCGCCGCGATTCGCCTCTCGGCTCCTCGGTCCGGCCTCGATCTGGGTCTTGGTTGTGGCCCAGGCGGTCCTGTGGACCGTCCGTCGCCCTGGGGGAGAGTCGGTCGGCTCGTACATCGGACAGCTCCTGGGCGCGGAAGCTGTGCTGCTGATGTCGATCGGGCTCGTCCTGATCAGCACGTTGCCGTGGGTCGAGCCGTGGTTCGACGGGATCGATCGTGCCGCGATCTGGCACCGC
>JAYTSH010000210.1:0-3824 GCA_043745755.1 Cellulomonas sp.
CCTGCACGAGGTCGATCGCACGATCCGCTCCCGGAGGCACGACCAGCACGCCGACCGGGGACTCGTCGGCGGTGTCGGCCCCGGCGATGACGAGGCTCGCGCGCCCCGAGTCGTCCGTGCGCAGCCGCCGGATCGCGTCAACGGCGGCGTCGACCGAGTCGACTGCGACGGCGTCGGCGTGCTGCCCGAGCGCCGCGACGATCGCGTCCTCGTCGCGTGGCGCAACGCTGAGCAGGGCGGCGAGCGAGCCGATGGTGCCGGGCAGACCGTCGGCGGCGAGCAGCGCACCGGCGCCGTCCTTGCGCGTCAGGCTGAGCTCGAGGGTCTCGATCCGCGACGCGAGCGCCGTGCGGTCCTGCTCGGCCGCGGCCAGCGCTGCCCTGATCGCTGTGAGCTGCGCGGACGCCTGCTCGACCGCGTCGGCTGCCTGCTCGTGCTCCGCGTCGAGACCTTCCTCGCCCTCCTCGACACCCGCTACCTGGGTCTCGAGCGCGGCGAACTCGGTCGTCGCCGCCTGGCCGCGTCGCTCGGCCGCCGCGAGAGACTCCCGCAGGCGGCCGATCTCGGCCTCGGTCGCCTCGAGCCGGCTCCGGCGCGCGCCGACCTGACCGGCGAGCCGGGCCACGCCTTCACGGCGGTCGGCAGCGGAGCGCAGCGCTGTCGCGAGCTGCTTCTCGGCAGCCGCAGCGGCCTGCTCGGACTCCTGACGCAGGAGCACGGCGCCCTCGAGCGCCGCGCGCGCGATCTCGACCTCGGCGGCCAGCTCGGCCTCCGCCCCGCGAACCCGCTCGGCCTGGGCGGCAAGGTCGGCAGGGTCGGAGCCGCCGCTGCGTTCTGGGGCCGCGCTGCCGAGCAGGCGCACGCGCTCGCCTGCCAGCGTCGCCGTCCCACGCAGCCGCTCGCGCAGCGACGACAGCCGGTACCAGATCTCGCTCGCCTCACTGAGCGCCGGGGCCGCTTCGGCGGCCGCACGCTCGAGAGCCGCGAGCCGTCCGCGGGCGGCCGTGAGCGTCGCCTCGACCTCGGCGCATCGCGCACGTACCGCAGACTCGTCGGCGATCTCCTGCTCAAGCGTCGCGGACAGCTGGGCCAGGTCGTCGGCGAGCAGTCGCGCGCGGGCGTCACGAAGGTCGGTCTGGACGACCTGGGCCTTGCGCGCCACCTGCGCCTGCCGGCCGAGCGGGCCGAGCTGGCGCCGGATCTCGGCGGTGAGGTCGCCGAGCCGCAGCAGGTTCGCCTGCATCGCCTCGAGCTTGCGCAGAGCCTTGTCCTTGCGCTTGCGGTGCTTGAGGACGCCCGCTGCCTCCTCGATGAAGCC
Source organism: Cellulomonas sp. (assembly GCA_043745755.1). Taxonomy (GTDB): domain Bacteria; phylum Actinomycetota; class Actinomycetes; order Actinomycetales; family Cellulomonadaceae; genus Cellulomonas_A. The sequence continues at coordinate 1,319 of JAYTSH010000210.1, forward strand.
GCGGCGCTCCTCGGGAGTCGCGCGCAGCACCGCGTCGAGCTGGCCCTGGCCGACGATGACGTGCATCTCCCGTCCGAGGCCCGAGTCGGACAGCAGGTCCTGGATGTCGAGGAGCCGACAGCCCTGGCCGTTGATCGCATACTCGGACCCGCCGCTGCGGAACAAGGTCCGCGAGATCGTGACCTCGGTGTACTCGATCGGGAGGGCGCCGTCGGAGTTGTCGATCGTCAGGGACACCTCGGCGCGACCCAGGGGTGCGCGGCCCGCTGTGCCGGCGAAGATGACGTCTTCCATCTTGCCGCCGCGGAGCGACTTCGCCCCCTGCTCGCCCATGACCCACGCGAGCGCGTCCACGACGTTGGACTTCCCCGAACCGTTCGGGCCGACCACGCACGTGACGCCGGGTTCGAAGTGCAGCGTCGTCGCCGAGGCGAACGACTTGAACCCGCGAAGGGTCAGGGTCTTGAGGTGCACTCCCCAACCCTAGGTGCTCACGCAGGGCCGTCCGCGGAGGCGGCGGCCGAGCGGATCGGCGCTGCGAGCGAAATGCCCCGTCCATCCCGGTGCGGACGCGCCGGCGGCCGACGGGACGCGCTCAGAGCGAGGGGAACCAGAGGGCGATCTCCCGAGCGGCTGACTCCGGGGAGTCCGAGCCGTGGACCAGGTTCTGGGTGACCGACCGGCCCCAGTCCCGGCCGAGGTCGCCGCGGATGGTGCCGGGGGCGGCGGTCGTCGGCTCGGTCGTGCCGGCGAGGACCCGGAAGCCCTCGATCACGCGGTGCCCTTCGACAACCACGGCGAGCACCGGGCCGGAGCCCATGAACTCGACGAGCGGACCGAAGAAGCCCTTGCCTGCGTGCTCGGCGTAGTGCGCCGCAAGGAGCGCGTCGTCGGCGGTGCGCAGCTCGACCGATACGAGGGTGTAGCCCTTGGCCTCCACGCGGCGCAGCACCTCTCCGGTGAGCCCGCGACGGACGGCGTCCGGCTTGACGAGGACAAGGGTGCGCTCGGTCTTCGGTGCATCGGTCATGGCGGTCACCCTAGCGGCCGCGCGGCCGCCACCTCATGCGCTGACCTGACCGGGGTGCGCGGCATCCCACTCGGCGCGCTCGCGGTCGATGCGGCCACCGAGCCGCAGCGCGACGACCCACATGATCACGAACACGGCGCCCACCACGGCCATCATCGGCACGACCGCGCCGGCCGCGAGCACCAGGACCTGCGCCACCGACCCGGCCACGTAGCCGCCGGGCCGCGTCACCGTCCGGGACAGCACCGCGAGCACGACCATGAGCGCCCCTCCGACGAGCCAGGCCGTCCCGGCCGAGAACTCCGTGCGCTGCGCCGCCGCCAGACCGTACGCCGTGAGCGTCGCGAACAGCACCAGGATCGCCTCGAGCAGGAGGATCGACGACGCAAACTGGGGGCGCGCGGGACTCTTGCGGCGCACTGTTGGCGCAGGGGTCGTCATCGAGTCAGGGTACCGGCGTCCTGCTGGCCCGACGGCTGGGCGGCGGGCTCCTGGGACCTGTCGGCCGGCTCGGCAGCGGACGCGACGACACCCTCGACGAGCCGTCCGTGGTCCGCCACCGCCTCGCCGCGCGCGACCATGCCGGCAACGTCGGACAGCTTGACCTCACGCAGGAACAGCGTGAGAACGAAGGCGACGGCGACGAGCGGCACAAGGTACCAGAACGCCGGCGCGAGCGCGTCGGCGTAGGCGCCGATCACCCCGGAGTGCAGGGACTCTGGCATCGCCGCGACGATCGCGGGGGTGAGCGAGGTTCCACCTGACCCCGCACCGCTCGCGGCGCCGGGAACGCTCGCGAACACGTCCGTGAGGCGGTCGGTGAGGCGTCCGGTGAAGATCGTCGAGAACAGCGCCACGCCGACGGCCGCGCCGATCTCGCGGAAGAAGTTGTTCGCGCTGGTCGCCGTACCGATCTCGTGCGGGTCGACCGAGTTCTGCACCGCGAGCACGATCGTCTGCATGACGAGGCCGAGGCCGAGGCCCAGCACGAGGATCATCGCGCTGAACACCACCATCGACATGCCGCCCTGCAGACGCGTGAGCCACATGAGGCCACCGGTCGCGAGCGCCATGCCGACGATCGGGTACATCCGGTAGCGGCCCGTCTTCGTGATCGCGAGGCCCGAGCCGATCGCGGTGAGCATGACGCCGGCCATCATCGGGAGCATGAGGAATCCCGACCCGGTCACGCTCGCGCCGGTCGACATCTGCAGGAACGTCGGCAGGAAGGCGAGCGCCGCGAACATGCCCATGCCGATGATCAGGCCGACCGAGGTTGCGATCGCGAAGGTCGGGTTCTTGAACAGGTGGAGCGGCAGGAGCGGCTCGGCAGCGCGCTGCTCGACAAGGACGAAGACCACCGCGGCCACGACCGTTCCCGCGACGAGCGCCACGAGCCGTCCGTCGGTCCAGTCGTAGCCGCGGGTGCTGCTGATGGACTGCCAGCTTGTCGTGAGGATGAGACCTGACGTCGCG
>JAYTSH010000211.1:0-6231 GCA_043745755.1 Cellulomonas sp.
GAACCAGTCGGCGCACTCGACGTGCGTCGTGACCTCACGCTCAGGCATCTCGCGGGCGGCACGCGACTCGACCCACTCCCCGAACGGTGACTCGAGACCGCGGGCGAGCATCGCCTCGTGCACCGCTCGGATGCGCGCCATCGAGAATCCGTGGCTGTAGTACAGCTTGAGCGGAGCCCAGGGCTCACCGGCATCCGGGTAGCGCGTGGGGTCGCCCGCCGCGGCGAACGCCTCGACCGACACCCGGTGGGTCATGACGTGGTCCGGGTGCGGGTAGCCGCCCGTCGGGTCGTACGTCGTGACGACGTGCGGCCGGAACTCCCTCATGACGGCCACGAGCGGCGCGGAGGCCTCCTCGATCGGGACGAGCGCGAAGCAGCCGTCGGGCAGCGACGGGAGCGGGTCGCCCTCAGGCAGGCCCGAGTCGACGAAGCCGAGCCACCGGTGCTGCACGCCGAGCGCATGCGCGGACGCCGCCATCTCCGCGCGACGGATCTCACGCATCTGCTCGATCCCCCCCGTGACGGGCGGATAGCTCGGGTTCAGCACGTCCCCCCGCTCGCCGCCCGTACAGGTCACGACGAGGACGTCGGCCCCCTCGGACACGTACCTCGCGGCCGACGCGGCGCCCTTGCTCGCCTCGTCGTCCGGGTGCGCGTGCACCGCCAACAGCCGCAGCCGCTCTCCGGTCACGTCAGACCTCCAGTGGATCGAGACCGGGCACATCACGACCCGGCACGAGAGACAATGAAACCGCACGCCAGGGCCGGACACCGCATGCAGGGCTCGATGCACGTCGCGATGCACGTCGCGATGCTCGTCGCGATGCACGTCGCGATGCACGACTCGGACGTGTCGCGCCGCACGCACGGCTCCATGTGCGTGGAGGCGCGCACCGAACCGGGCCTGCTGCCCCGCCACACCCGAAGGAGCCGTCCCGTGAGCCAGCCGAGCGTGATCCAGCCGCCTGCGGGCCGCTACGGACCCGATCGGACGGCTCGGCGTCGGCCTGCGTGGCTCGTGCCCGCTGCGGTCGTCGCGCTCCTCGCGGCTGTCGTGATCGTGTGGCTCGGGACGAGCGCACTGCGCGACCCTGTCCAGTGGCAGGACGTCGGTTTCTCGATCGCAGGGCCCGAGCGCATCGAGGTGACCTTCGAGGTGACCAAGGACTCCGCGGCGACAGTCCGGTGCGACGTCACGGCGTTGAGCAGGAGCTTCACGGAGGTGGGCATCGCGTCGGTCGAGCTCGGGCCGTCAACCGACCGGGTGCAGCGCGTCACCGTTCCGGTCGCGACGGCGGAGCTTGCCGTCACGGGCACGGTCGACACGTGCGTGGTCGTCGGGAGCCGGTAGGACCATCCGCGGGACAGCCAGGAACACCCTGAAGACTCCCGGAAGAACGACGAGCTTCAGATCGCTCTGTCCGCATCGTCCAGCCGGCGAAGGCCATTCCGCTCACGCGACCGGGTGCAGTCTTGCTAGTCTCATTGATTCAACGCCGCCCCCGGTTCGGTGTGACCGCGAGGTCACCGGTCCGTGAAGGAACGGCGGCGCACCCGAGCACGGACCTCGCGTGAGTGTGTGCGCATCGAGAGCTGCGTGCCGATTGATGTGAGCAAGGAAGGAGCAGACGTGAACGAGACGACCCAGGTCACCTGGTTGACGCAGGAGGCCTTCGACAGGCTCAAGGACGAGCTGGCGCGGCTCGAGGGCGCAGGACGCGCCGAGGTCACCGAGCGCATCGCGACGGCTCGCGACGAGGGCGACCTCAAGGAGAACGGCGGCTACCACGCCGCCCGCGAGGAGCAGGCCAAGCAGGAGGCACGCATCCGCGAGCTCAAGGTGAAGCTGCGCAACGTTCAGGTCGGCGTTCCGCTAGACAGCGGCGTCGTCGAGCCCGGCATGGTCGTGACAGCGACGGCCGCCGGTGACGAGCTGGTGTTCCTGCTCGGCTCGCGCGAGATCGCCGGCTCGGCGGACATCGACGTGTTCTCCCCGACGTCCCCGCTCGGTGCCGCGATCAACGGCTGCACGGTCGGCGACACCGTGACGTACACGACGCCCACCGGGACCGAGATCACCGTGGTGATCTCGGGCGCGAAGCCGTTCATCGGCTGACGACAGACAGCTCGACGCCGCGGCCCACGCACCGCGGCTCACTGACGCCGCCTCCGCCCACTCGACGCGGGGCGGCGTCCGTCGTCGGGGCGGCGTCAGGCGTCGGGGCGGCGTCCGTCGTCGGGGCGGCGTCAGGCGTTCTGGACCCGGAACCCCGCGGCGCGGAGCTGCTCGAGCACCTGCGTGCAGTGCGCGGGCCCCTTCGTCTCGACCTGCACCTCGATCTCGACCTCGTCGATCGCGATGTCGGTACCTGTGCGCACGTGCTGCACGTGCGCCACGTTGCCGCCCGTGGCTGCCAGTGCCGCGAGCAGACCTGCGAGCGCGCCCGGGGCGTCGGTGATGACGACCCGCAGCTGGAGGTACCGCCCCGCCGCCGCGAGCCCGTGGCGCACGACGCGCAGCAGCACGAGCGGGTCGATGTTGCCGCCCGACAGGACCGCCACGACCGGGCCGGCGAAGGCACCTGGGGCCGCCATGAGCGCCGCGACACCGGCCGCTCCTGACGGCTCGACGAGCAGCTTCGCGCGCTCGGCGACGAGGAGCAGCGCACGGGAGAGGTCCTCCTCCCCCACCGTCCGGATCTGGCAGCCGGTCTGCTGGATCACGTCGAACGGCACCTGGCCGGGCATCCCGACGGCGATCCCGTCCGCCATCGTGTGCAGCTCGGTCGCGCGCACGGGTTGTCCCGCCGCGATCGAGGGTGGGTAGGCGGCCGCCCTGGCTGCCTGCACGCCGACGACCTTGACGTCCGGCCGGAGCTCGGCGACGGTCGCCGCGATGCCCGCGGCGAGACCGCCACCGCCCACCGGCACGAGGATCGTCGCGACGTCGGGCACCTGCTCGAGGATCTCGAGCGCGACGGTCCCCTGGCCGGCGACGACGTCTCGGTGGTCGTACGGGTGGATGAGCACGGCACCTGTGCGCTCGGACTCGGCGTGCGCCGCGACGAGGGCCTCGTCGACGCTCGTGCCGACGAGCCGCACCTCGGCGCCGTACTCGCGCGTAGCCGCGAGCTTGGGGAGCGCGGCATCGACCGGCATGTAGACCACCGCGTCGATGCCGAGCAGCCGTGCGGCGAGCGCGACGCCCTGCGCGTGGTTGCCGGCGCTCGCCGCGACGACACCCCGGTCTCGCTCGGCCTGCGTCAGGCGAGCCATCCGCACGTACGCGCCACGCAGCTTGAACGACCCGGCCCGCTGCAGGTTCTCGCACTTGAGCCACACGTCGACACCGGCGATCTGCGAAAGCGCGCGCGAGTCCTGCACGGGTGTGCGGGTCGCGACGCCCTCAAGCAGGACCGCTGCCGCTCGGACCTCCGTCAGCCAGCTCATGCGAGCTCCTTGTCCTCGGCAGGCACCTGCCCGCGGATCCGCACGTGGTCCCGGTCGCCGAGCGCGGGGAACTTGTCGTGGCCGTGCAGGTAGAGCATGACGGTGTTGAGGACCGCTGCCACCGGCACCGCGAAGAGGGCGCCGACGACGCCGGCCACGAGCGAGCCCGTCGCGACGACGAGCAGGACCGCGACCGGGTGCATCGACACCGCGTGGCCCATGAGGAACGGCTGCAGGACGTGACCCTCGAGCTGGTGGACGACGAGCACGACGATGCCCATGAGGACGGCGGCCCCTGGTCCCTGCGCGACGAGCGCGACGAGGATCGCGATCGAACCGGTCAGGACCGCGCCGACGATCGGGATGAACGACCCGACGAACACGATGATGCCGAGCGGCAGGGCGAGCGGGACGCGCAGGACTGCGGCGCCGACGCCGATCCCGACCGCGTCGACGGCCGCGACGAGGACCTGCGTGCGCGTGTACGCGCCGAGCGTGACGAGCGCGCGACGCCCCGCCTGGTGCACGGGCTCGCGCGCGGGCAGCGGCAGGAGCCCGACGACCCACGCCCAGATCGCGCGACCGTCGAGCAGGAAGAAGAACGTGCAGAAGATCGCGATGAGCGTCCCCGCTGCGACGTGCCCGACCGTCGTGGTGACTGACAGCGCCCCGGAGACGACACCACCGCTGTCTTTGCTGATCGAGGAACCGATCCGGCTGACGTAGTCGTCGACCTGAGCGGTCGACAGGTGCAGCGGTCCCTGCGCGAGCCACGCGGTCACCTTGCCGATGCCTTCGCCTGCCTCCTGCCACAGCTCGGCGATCCCGCTCGCGATCGAGCTGCCCGCGAGCCCGATCAGCAATCCGATCACGGCGAGCAGGCCGAGCAGGGTCGCCCCCGACGCTGCCGCGCGTGGGAGGCGCGCACGGCGCTGCAGCCACCTGACGAGGGGCGTGAGCACGATCGTGACGAGCAGCGCGATCGCGACCGGCACGACGACCGTCTTGAGCACCGTGAGCACCCAGAACAGCACGGCCAGCGCCGCGGCCATCAGCAGCAACCGCCACGACCACGCGGCCCCGACACGAACGGGCCGCGGGACAGTGACTGTGGTCTGCCCCGTGGCCGTCACGTCGTCCGTCATGCCAGAGCGCTGGCGAGGTCGGCGATGAGGTCGGCGACGTCTTCGATGCCCACCGAGAGCCGGACGAGGTCGTCGGGCACCTCGAGCGCGGTCCCGGCGACCGAGCCGTGCGTCATCCGCGCGGGGTGCTCGATGAGCGACTCGACGCCGCCGAGCGACTCGGCCAGCGTGAAGACACGGGTGGCGGCGCAGACCGCGAGCGCGCTCTCCACGCTCCCCGTCCGGAACGAGATCATCCCGCCGAACCCGCGCTGCTGGCGGGCCGCGAGCTCGTGCCCCGGGTGGGACTCGAGCCCGGGGTAGATCACCTGAGTCACGCGCGAGTGGCCCGCGAGGAACTCCGCGACCGCCGCGGCATTGGTGCAGTGCCGGTCCATGCGCACCGCGAGGGTCTTGAGGCCACGCAGCGTGAGCCACGCGTCGAACGGGCCGGCCACCGCCCCCGAGGAGTTCTGGTGGAACCGGACGGCGTCCGCAAGCGACGTCCCGCCCGTCGGCCCGTCGAGCCCGACGGGCAGCTGGGCGCCGTCCGCGACGACCAGCGCCCCGCCCACGACGTCGCTGTGGCCGCCGATGTACTTGGTCGTCGAGTGGACGACGACGTCGGCGCCGAGTGCGATCGGCTGCTGCAGGTACGGCGTCGCGAAGGTGTTGTCGACCGCGAGCACGGCACCCGCCGACCGAGCGTGGGCCGCGATCGCACCGATGTCGGCGATCGTGAGCATCGGGTTCGTAGGCGTCTCGACCCACACGAGCTTGGTCCGACCGGGCTGGATCGCGTCGAGCACGGCGCCCGGGTCCGTGAGGTCGACCGGCGTGTGCTCGATCCCCCACGGCCCGAACACGCGCGCGATCAGCCGGTACGTCCCGCCGTACGCATCGTTCGGCACGACGACGTGGTCACCGGGCCGCAGCGTCGCGCGCAGCAGCGTGTCCTCGGCCGCGAGACCTGAGGCGAACGCGAACCCCGCCGCGCCACCCTCGGCCGCGCGCAGGGCCTCCTCGAGGGCGGCACGCGTCGGGTTCGCCGACCGCGAGTACTCGTACCCGCCACGCAGCCCGCCGACGCCGTCCTGCTTGTAGGTCGACACCTGGTAGATGGGCGGCACGACAGCGCCCGTGCCGGCGTCCGGGTCCTGACCGGCGTGGATCGCGCGCGTCGAGAACCCCACCTCGGACCAGTCGTGGGAGCCGGGCAGATCAGGCGGCGTAGTCACCCGTACAGGCTATGCGTCCGGCGGACCGATGCGGGAACAGGGCGCACCCGCCCGCTGTTCCTCCTGCGTCGAGCAGGACGCGTCCGGGTCGGTCGGACGTGCCAGGGCTCGTCGAGAGGTGGGTGTCCCGTGGCGGGCTGGCTGTTCGGATCTGCACTGAGGTCGACCATGGTGACGCCCGAGCGCGCCCTGCGTGGAAGGGACGACTACGCGTACCCCGTCCCGACGACGCACGCCATCCTCGGGACCCTGCTGCGAGGCCCGTGGCCCGAGGGCACGGCCGTGCTGTACCTCGCGCTGGGCTGCTTCTGGGGTGCCGAGAAGGAGATGTGGCAGCTTCCCGGGGTCGTCACGACGGCCGTCGGCTACCAGGGTGGTCTCACGCCCTACCCGACGTACGACGAGACGTGCACCGGC
>JAYTSH010000212.1:0-2050 GCA_043745755.1 Cellulomonas sp.
CCAGGAGCCGGCTGTTCGACCCGGCGCTCGCCGGCGGCGCCCTCCTCGACCTCGGCGTGTACCCGGTGTCGTTCGCGCACGACTTCCTCGGCGTCCCCGACGCGGTCCACGCGAACGGCACGCTCACCGAGACGGGTGTGGACGGCCAGGTGTCGATCGTGCTGTCGTACGGCGAGCGCACGCAGGCCACGCTCTCCACGACCCTGTGGGCCAAGACCCCCACGATGGCCTCGATCTCCGGGACCGAGGGATTCGTGACGGTCGCGGGCAACTTCTACACGCCGACGTCGTTCCGCGTGCAGCGGACCGACGGTCGGGTGTGGACGTTCGACCAGCCGAGCCCGCGCGGTCTGCAGTTCGAGGCCGCCGAGGTGGCGCGACGCGTCGCCGCGGGCGACACCGAGAGCACGCGGCTGACGTGGGCGAACACCGTCGAGGTCATGCGCACGCTCGACGAGGTCCGCGCGCAGATCGGGCTCGCGTACCCCGGGGAGTGAGGTGCGTCGGCGCCGACGGCTACCCTGACGCACGTGACTGCGACCGTGCCCGAGGAGCCCGTGCGGCGAGCCGACCGCGGCGCCGACGCTCGCGGGCTGTTCGTGTCGTTCGAGGGCGGCGACGGTGCCGGCAAGTCCACGCAGGTCGGCCGGCTCGGGGAGTGGGTCCGGAGCCTCGGCCGCGAGGTGGTGCTCACGCGCGAACCGGGTGGCACCGCGCTCGGTCTCGCGCTGCGCGATGCGCTCCTGCACGGTGACCATGTCGACCCGCGCGCGGAGGCGCTCCTGTACGCGGCGGACCGTGCGCACCACGTCGCGTCGCTCGTGCGGCCCGCGCTCGAGCGCGGCGCGGTCGTCATCACGGACCGCTACCTCGACTCGTCGGTCGCCTACCAGGGCGGCGGCCGGGACCTCGGGGCCGACGAGGTCGAGAAGCTGTCGCTGTGGGCGACGCACGGCCTGCTCCCGCGGCTGACGGTGCTGCTCGACCTGGATCCGGAGTCGGGTCGCACGCGGCTCACGGGCGACCCCGACCGGCTCGAGCGCGCAGGGAGCGCGTTCCACCGGCGCACCCGCGAGGCCTTCCTGGCCCGGGCCGCGGCGGACCCCGGCCGGTGGCTCGTGATCGACGCGTCGCGCGGGATCGAGGAGATCGCGGCGGACGTCCGCGCGCGCGTCGCACCGCTGCTCGCGGAGGTCGCGGCATGAGGCCCGACGGCGTGAGGTCCGACGGCATGAGGTCCGACGGCGTGTGGGCCGAGCTCGTCGGGCAGGAGCCCGCGGTCGAGGTGCTGCGCGGGGCCGTCGAGGACCCGGCCCGCATGACGCACGCCTGGCTCCTGACGGGCCCACCCGGATCGGGTCGGTCGACCGCGGCACGCGCGTTCGCGGCCGCGCTGCAGTGCGAGACCGGCGGCTGCGGACGCTGCCACGCGTGCGTGACGGTGCTGCGCGGGCTGCACCCGGACGTGACGGTCGTGGCGACCGAGGGAGTCGTCATCCGTGCCGACACCGCTCGGCCGCTGGTCGAGCTCGCGCAGCGCTCGCCGTCGTCCGGCCGGTGGCGCGTCATCATCGTCGAGGACGCCGACCGGCTGAACGAGACGAGCGGCAACGTGCTGCTCAAGGCGATCGAGGAGCCGCCGCCGCGCACCGTCTGGGTGCTGTGCGCGCCGAGCCCGCAGGACGTGCTCGTGACGTTGCGGTCGCGCAGCCGAGCCGTGGCGCTGCGCGTGCCACCTGTCGACGCGGTCGCGGCGTTGCTCGTCGAGCGCGACGGGATCGACCCGGCCGTCGCCGCCGTCGCGGCCCGTGCGGCGCAGAGCCACGTCGGGATCGCGCGTCGGCTCGCCCGCGACCCGCAGGCCCGGGCCCGACGCGCGACGGTGCTGTCGATCCCTCCGCGCGTGCGCGGTGTCGGCGACGCGGTCCTCGCGGCCGGTGACCTGGTCGCGACCGCGCAGGCCGACGCGAAGGCCGCGACCGAGCAGCGCGACGCCGAGGAGCGCTCGGAGCTGCTGCGCTCGATGGGCGCCGAGGGGGCCGCGACGATC
>JAYTSH010000213.1:0-4576 GCA_043745755.1 Cellulomonas sp.
GGCGCCGACCTGGCGAACGTGCTCAACGAGGCCGCGCTGCTGACGGCCCGCACCGGTGGCACGACGATCGGTGACCACGAGCTCGACGAGGCCATCGACCGCGTCATCGCCGGACCTCAGAAGCGCACGCGCATCATGAAGGTCTCCGAGCAGAAGATCACGGCGTACCACGAGGGCGGTCACGCGCTCGTCGCGACGGCCCTGCGGTACACCGACCCGGTCACGAAGGTCACGATCCTGCCCCGCGGTCGGGCCCTCGGCTACACGATGGTCATGCCGACCGAGGACAAGTACTCCACGACGCGCAACGAGCTGCTCGACCAGCTCGCGTACGCCATGGGTGGTCGCGTCGCCGAGGAGCTCGTCTTCCACGACCCGACGACGGGTGCTAGCAACGACATCGAGAAGGCGACCGAGACAGCCCGCAAGATGGTCACGCAGTACGGCATGAGCGAGGTCATCGGCTCTGTCAAGCTCGGCCAGGACTCGGGCGAGGTCTTCATGGGCCGCGACATGGGCCACGGCCGCGACTACTCCGAGTCGGTCGCGACGTCCGTCGACATCGAGGTGCGCCGGCTCGTGGACGCGGCGCACGACGAGGCCTGGTCGATCCTGGTCGAGTACCGCGACGTCCTGGACCGCCTCGTGCTCGAGCTCCTCGAGCGGGAGACGCTGAACCAGTCGGAGCTCGTCGAGATCTTCGCGCCGGTCGTCAAGCGCCCGCCGCGCGAGGTGTGGCTCTCGAGCGTGGAGCGGGCCGTCTCGTCGCGTCCGCCCGTCATGACGCCGACCGAGCTCGCCGACATCGCTGCCACGGTCTCGCAGAACGGTCACATCGAGGTTGCTCCTGAGCTGGACGAGAAGAGCTGAGCCGTGCCCGACCGCGACCGCGCGCTGATCGGTGAGTACGACGCGCCGCGCGTCGAGGCAGCCGTCCGCGAGCTGCTCCTCGGCGTCGGGGAGGACCCGGACCGCGAGGGACTGCGGGACACACCTTCCCGGGTCGCGCGCGCCTTCGCGGAGACCTTCGCAGGTCTGCGCCAGGGGCCCGAGGACGTCCTGACCACGACGTTCGACCTCGGCCACGACGAGATGATCCTCGTCAAGGACATCGAGCTGTACTCGACGTGCGAGCACCACCTCGTGCCGTTCCATGGCGTCGCGCACGTCGGGTACATCCCGGGCGCGGACGGCCGCATCACGGGCCTGAGCAAGCTCGCTCGACTGGTCGACGTCTTCGCCAAGCGTCCCCAGGTGCAGGAGCGGCTCACGAGCCAGGTCGCGGACGCACTGGTCGAGCACCTGCGACCGCGCGGCGTCATCGTCGTCATCGAGTGCGAGCACCTGTGCATGTCGATGCGCGGAGTGCACAAACCCGGTTCGCGCACCGTGACGTCGGCCGTGCGCGGCCAGATGCGCAACCCCGCGACGCGTGCCGAGGCGATGGCCCTCGTGCTCGGCCACTGACGTGCGGGCCTAGGCTCGCACCCGTGAGCACCGGAGCGCGCCCCGCACCCCTGCCCGACGCCTTGACCGGCCTGGGCCGCACGCTGGTCATGGGCGTCGTCAACGTCACCCCGGACTCGTTCTCGGACGGTGGCCGGTGGTTCACGCCAGGCGCCGCCATCGCGCACGGGCTCGCACTGATCGACGACGGTGCCGACCTCCTGGACGTGGGCGGCGAGTCCACCCGCCCGGGCGCTCGGCGCGTCCCCGTCGATGCCGAGCTCGTCCGGGTGCTCCCGGTCATCGACGCGCTCGTGGCGCGCGGTGCCACGGTGAGCGTCGACACGACCCGCGCCCGGGTAGCCCACGAGGCGGTCGAGCACGGCGCGACGATCATCAACGACGTCTCGGGCGGTCTGGCCGACGACGCGATGCACGAGGTCGTGGCGCAGACCGGTGCGGTGTACGTCGCGATGCACTGGCGCGGCCACGCGGACGTCATGGACACGTTCGACGACTACGCGGACGTCGTGACGGACGTCCGCCGCGAGCTCGCCGAGCGGGTCGCGGCGTTGCGCGCGGCCGGTGTGCACGACGACCAGGTCGTCCTCGACCCGGGTCTCGGGTTCGCGAAGCCCGGTGCGAGCAACTGGCCGCTGCTGGCCCGGCTGCCCGAGCTCGTCGCGGACGGCTTCCCGGTGCTCGTCGGCGCCTCACGCAAACGGTTCCTCGGACACCTGATGGCGCACCCCGACGGTGAGCCGGCACGACCGTTGGCCCGGGACGGCGCGACGGCGGCGATCAGCGCGCTCGCCGCGGCGGCCGGCGCATGGTGCGTACGTGTGCACGACGTCAAGGGCTCGGCCGACGCGGTGCGGGTCGCGGCAGCCTGGCGGGCGGCATCGACCGACCTGTCGGCGGAGCCGTCGGCGGACCCCAGGAGGGCGCAATGAGCATGCTGCCGGAGCGGCCGCTCGACCAGATCCGGCTCGTCGGCATCGCTGCGACGGGCTACCACGGGGTGTTCGCGCACGAGCGGCGGGACGGTCAGACCTTCGTGGCCGACGTCGTCGTGCACCTCGACACGCGTCGCGCCGCCGCAAGCGACGACCTGGCCCACACGATCAACTACGGCGAGCTCGCGGAACGCGTCGCGGCGGTGCTGTCGGGTGAGCCGGCGGACCTGATCGAGACCGTCGCGGAGCGCATCGCGGCGACCGTGCTCGCCTACGGGCAGGCGGTCGCGGTCGACGTCGAGGTGCACAAGCCGCAAGCGCCGATCACCGTCCCGTTCGCCGACGTCGTCGTGGCGATCCACCGTGACCGCAACCGTCTGCCCGCGGCTGAGCCGTGGCACCCGCCGGTCGAGTCGGCGGCCGTGCCCGCTCCTCCGCGCGTCCGCGCCGTGACCGCCGCGTTCCCGCAGGTCCCGGTCGGGGACGCCTCCGGCCCGGTGCGCACCTTCTTGAGCGCTGTCGCCGTGTCGGCCCCGCTCGCACCCGAGGAGCCGGTCGTCGGCGAGCTCGTGAGCGACGCCCTCGACGCTGCTCCCGCCGAGCCCGTCGACGTCGTGCTGGCCATCGGCGCGAACCTCGGTGCCGCGCAGCAGACCCTGCGCGACGCGGTCTCCGACCTCGCGCGCGTCCGGGGCCTGACGGTCGTGGACGTCTCGCCCCTCGCCCGGTCGGCAGCCGTGGGAGGGCCCGAGCAGCCCGACTACCTCAATGCGGTCGTCCTCGCCCGCACCACGCTGTCGGCGCGGGACCTGCTGCGGGTGACCCAGGCGATCGAGCAGCAGCACGGGCGCGAGCGCCTCGAGCACTGGGGTCCGCGCACGCTCGACATCGACCTCGTCGTGTACGGCTCGACGCTCGCTGTGACGGACGACCTCGAGCTGCCGCACCCGCGCGCGCACCAGCGCGCGTTCGTGCTCGAGCCGTGGGCGCAGGTCGCACCCGATGCCGTCCTGCCCGGGCTCGGCGGCGGACCCGTCGCGCTGCTCGCGGCGACGGCTCCGGACCGTGCCGGGATCCGCTGGCTCGCGCTCGACTGGCTGACGGCTCCCGTGCTGCCGGAACCGGCACCGCTTCCCGAGCGCGCACCCGCGCCCGCCCCCCCGGGGAGCTGACCCACGTGATGCACCGCACCCGCGTCCAGACCCTCGGGATCGTCGCCGTCCTGGTCGCGCTCGCTGGCTGGCTGCTGTTCCGGGCGCTCGCGAGCCGGGGCGTGGTGCCGCCGGCTGTCCCGTGGCTCGTCGTGGCGGTCGAGGTGGTCATCGCCGCGATCGTGCTCGCGATGGGGTGGTCCGTCCGGCAGTACCTGAAGGGCAACAAGCCCGACCTGGACCCGATCCGGGCGGCCCGCACCGCTGTCCTCGCGAAGGCGAGCTGCTACACGGGCGCGGTGCTGGCCGGGTGGTACGGCGCCCAGGTCCTCGCGGTGCTCGGCGACCTCGACGTCGCGTCGCAGCGGGCGCGGGCGGCCGCCGCGGGCGTCGCCGTCGTCGGGGCGCTGGTCATGGCGGCGGTCGGTCTCGTGGTGGAGTGGTTCTGCCGGATCCCCCCGCCCGAGGACGGTGCGGCCGACACCGGCAAGCACTCCCGCGCCCCGTCGCCCGACCCCGCCGCGGGTTGAGCGTCACGGGAGTCGACCCGGCCTCGCCTGCACGTCTGCGGTGAAAGGATGACCCCATGACGACAGCTGCCGGACCGTTCGACCCGGACGACGTGACCTGGACCCCGGTCTCGTTCCGGCTCGCGCACGCGCGGCTCACGGTGACGGCCGTCGTGGTCGTCGTCGCGTTCGCGGTCACCGTGCCTTTCGCGCTGCTCGTCGGTGCGGCGTGGGCGTGGGCGCCTGCGGCGGTCGTCGCGGCGCTGGGGCTGTGGGCAGCACTGCTCATCACCCGCCAGGTCCGTGCCATCGCGTATGCGGAGCGCGTCGACGACCTGCTGATCCGCAAGGGGATCCTGTTCCGGTCCCTCGTCGTCGTGCCGTACGGCCGCATGCAGTACGTGGACGTGACCGCCGGACCCCTCGCTCGTCAGTTCGGGATCGCCTCGGTGCAGCTGCACACCGCCGCCGTCGGCACGAACGCGACGATCGGCGGGCTCCCGCCGCAGGAGGC
>JAYTSH010000214.1:0-14145 GCA_043745755.1 Cellulomonas sp.
GAACGAGGATCCCATCGTCGACCGACCCCCGCACACGCACCCCTTTTGCGCCGGCAACCGGACCTGCTCCAGCGATCGCCTCGCTCACCAGGTCGCCGAGCGCGATCGTCTCGAGGCTCAGCTGGAGGGAGCCCGCGTGGATCCGTGAGAGCTCGAACAGGCCGTCGACCATCCGCACCATCCGGTCAACCTCGATCCGGATCTGTGCCCGGTACCGCGGGGGGTCATCGGCGATGCCATCCTCGAGCGCCTCGGACATCGCCCGAATGCCGGCGAGCGGTGTGCGCAGGTCATGGGACACCCAGGCGACAAGATCGCGGCGGGACTCCTCCAGACGCCGCTCCCGTTCGGACGCGGCACGCAGCTGGTCGCCGCTACGCGTCAGCTCCCGCGCGATCTCGGCGAACTCACGGGGGCCACCCGGTGGGGCGGCGAACTCCCCGCCTGCCCCGAAGCCGGTCGCGGCGTCCCGTAGCGCATGGGTCGAGCGGACCAGCCGCTCCCCTAACCACAGGGCGAACCCGACAGATACGACCCCAGAGACGACGCATACCGTGACGACGACGGCCAAGTCGTGAGCTGACAGGAACATCGCCCGCGCGGTCCCGACGACCCCGGCCGTGATACCGCCGACAGCGACCAGCCCGAGAACCGCCGCCGACCACCGCACGGAGCGGCGCCGCATGGTCCAGGTCAGGGCGACGCCCGCCACGCCCACGGCGACAGACCAGGCTGCTGCGATGCCGATCACCTCAAGGGTCGCGTTGCTCACGAGGCCTCCCAGCGGTAACCGACTCCCCATACAGTGGCCAGCCGGGTCGGGCGTGTGGGGTCGGCCTCGACCTTCTCGCGCAGCCGGCGCACGTGCACGGTCACCGTCGAGACGTCCCCGAACATCCATCCCCACACGTCCCGGAGAAGGTCGTCGCGCGACCAGGCCGTCCCCGGGTTCGCCACCAGGAACCGCAGCAGATCGAATTCGCGGACCGTCAGGGCCAGACGCTCGCCGGCGCGAACGACGACGTGCTGGGCGCAGTCGATGACGAGGTCTCCGTCGTGCAGGACTGCGACCTCCGGCTCAGCGAGCTGTCCGGCCCTGCGAAGCACCGAGTCGACCCGCAGCACCAGCTCGCGGGGGCTGAAGGGCTTGGTGACGTAGTCGTCCGCGCCGAGGCCGAGGCCCATGATCCGATCCGTCTCGGCCCCGAGCGCTGTGAGCATGATGACCGGGACGTCACTCGCCTGGCGAAGCCGGCGACAGACCTCGAGACCGCCCATACCCGGGAGCATCAGGTCGAGGACGACCAGGTCGGCGGGCCGGGCGCGCATAGCGACCAACGCGCTCTCACCGTCTGCGACGTCGACGACGTGATGACCGCCAGCTCGCAGGTACGACACGACGACCTCCCTGACGGTGTGGTCGTCGTCCACAACCAGCACGTGTGCCACGGCGAGGCCCTTCCGATGAGCGGCATCCTGGCGGAGCGAGGCGATCACGCATCGCATGACGTGCGCCAAAACTAGTCCCGCCACACGGCTGTGCGGGCGGCACGAGCTCGGGGCTCCCCTGCGCACGCGCGCCGGGGCGCCGTCGCTTGTTTGAGTTCTTGCAGGCCGAGGGACGCCTGGGTCGCGAGCGGAAAGCGTCCTAGTACTACAGTTGCACTTAGGTTGGTGTTCCCGTTGGCGGTAGTGGGATTGTCTGGCACGGTGTTGGTGTCGTCGGCGCCAGGTGGAGCGGTGCAGGGTGTGGGCGGGTTCGGGGATGCTGGCCCAGATCAGTCGGGTGATCAGGTGTCGGATTTCGGGCAGGGTGAGCGCGATCAGCCCGTCATCGCCAGCGCTGGTGGCGGATCGTGCGCCCCCTTTTTTGACCGGGTGACGGTGAGGAAGGCGTGGGCGAGCATCGAGAGAGTGATGTGCCGGTACCAGCCGGTCCACTGCCTGACCTGGTAGTGGTCCAGCCCGGTCTCTCCTTTCGCGGTCTGGAAGGTCTCCTCGATGGCCCATCGGCTTCCGGCCACGGTGGCCAGCTCTGTCAGGGAGGTCCGCGCGCTGGTGTGGCACAGGTAGTAGGCCAGGTCGGTCGAGTCCGACTGGCTGCGCCGGGCCATCAGGTAGTAGACCGAGTCGGGGTGATTGATGCCGTGCACGCGGGTGCGGGCCCAGTCGTAGCGCCTTTCGCCTTTCGCGCCGTTCCCTGCTGACCGGGTGCGCCACGCCTGTGCGGGCAGCGCGGCGATCAGATCCCCGGCGCGGTGCTCCCCGGCCAGGTTCGGGTCGTCGGCGATGACGTGTTGGCTGACCGGGACGGCCAGCACGTACGACATCGCGAGTTCCTCGATCGCCGCGCGCATGCCTGAGTGCTGGCCGTAGACCGCGTCGCCGGTCACCCACCGGGCCGGCACGCCCGCCTTGCGGGCCCGTCGCAGCATCCTGATCGCCAGCTCGGGCTTGGTGGCGAACTCGACGTCGTCACCGATTCCCGCCCGCTGGCAACGATCCCGGTCCTCGGTCCAGGCTTTCGGTAGATACAGCTCTCGATCCAAGAAGGTGCGGCCCGACGTGGTGGTGTAGGTCAAGAACACGCCGATCTGGCTGTTCTCGATCCGTCCCGCGGTTCCGGAGTACTGCCGGGCCACTCCCGCCGATCGTGTGCCCTTCTTCAGAAAGCCGGTCTCGTCGACGATCAAGACGCCGCCCGGGTCCGCGAGGTGGTCAACGACGTAGCGCTGCAGGTCGTCGCGGACCAGGTCAGGGTCCCAATCACTGGTCGACAACAGTCGTTGCATGCCGTCGGGGGTGGCGTCACCGGCACGCTCGGACAGCGTCCAGGAGTTCTTACGCTCCTCGTCTGAGAGCAGACCCCGGAGGTACTCCATCACCCGCTCCCGCGGCTCTGACCTGGCAAACCGACCCCCGATCAGGGCACCCAGCTCCGCCAACCCATCAGCCCACACCTGCACCTCGGCCATGCACAGATCATCGCCCATCCCCACGACGATCCAGCAACAACCAACCTCACCTGCGCAGACACACCGCACTCACTCCAACAAGTGCGACTGTAGTACTAGTGCGTGTGCTCTTGGTACGCGCGCCACCCACCGAAGTGGGTGATGTCCTCGCCTGCGGGGAGAGAGCAGCCGAACCCAGTCAGGGTGCTGCCGTCCGAGAGCTGGACCGGACCGAGAGTCAGTGGCTCAGACAGGGCTTGGAGGAGCGCGGCGAACCCTGCGGGTGGGACGCTCCACTGCTCGCCGGGCAGAGCGGCGCCCGGCGGGCCGTCGCGCAGCGCCCGCGTCACGCCCGGTCGAGCCACGGTGCCCGGAAGTGCGTACATCCGGTAGGTCGGCGCGGTGGTGACGGCCCCTACGAACCGGGCCCCGACCCGTTCGAGCTCAGGGTTCAGCGCGAGACCGCGCATGTGGGCTCCGAACACGACGAGGCCGATGCCGTGGTCGGGGTACGCGCTCAGCGGCGCTCCACCGTCGGCCAGCATGCCCGCGAGGTCGAGCGCGACCTGGTCGTCGAACGCCCGTGCGACGAGGGTGACGCCCACGTGGTGGTCGTCAGCTCTGCCGGCAGGGACGCTCACGGCGCAGAGGTCGAGGAGATTGACGAAATTCGTGAACGTTCCGAGCAGCGCGTTCGCGCCGAGCGGATCGCGGTCGATGTCGGCGAAGGTCGGGTGCCCGACGGTCGTCGGCAGGAGGAGCGCGTCGAAGCCGTCCAGGGACTTCGCGGTGATGAGCCGATACCGCAGGACCTCGTCCTGGTCACGGATCACGTCGGCACCGTTGACCTGGCGTGCCCTCCTCACGATGGAGAGGACGCTGGCATCGGCGGCCTCCGCGTTGTCTTCGAGGAACGCGCCGAAGGCCTCGTACCGCTCCGCGACGAGTGCGCCGTCGTAAAGCAGCCTGGCGCACGCCAGGAAGGGCGAGATGTCGATCTCCGAGATCGTGACGCCGTGATCGACCATCAGCTCGGTCGTGGCGCGGAACGCGTCGAGCTCGGCGGGGGAGAGCACGGCAAGGTTGTCGGCCCGGGGTACCGCGACCCGTGGGGCGGCAGGGGCCGCGAGCCGCGCGTGGGCCGGCCAGGCGCGCGAGCGGCGGTCCGTCAGCGAGGGGCCGGTCATGACGGCGAGAGGTCGTTGCGCCTCGGCGAGAGTCCGCGCGAAGACGCTGACGCAGTCGTACGACCGGCACGCGGGGACGAGCCCGTCGATGGGGACCAGACCGAGCGTGGGCTTGATCCCGACGATCCCGTTGAGCGCGGCGGGCACGCGACCAGAACCGGCGGTGTCGGTGCCGAGCGCGAAGTCGACGATGCCGAGGGCCACGACGACGGCAGAGCCGGACGAGGATCCGCCTGAGATGCGGGTGCGATCCTCCGCGCTACTGACCGCGCCGAAGGGGCTGCGCGTACCGACCAGCCCGGTGGCGAACTGGTCCATGTTCGTCTTGCCGAGGGGGATGGCGCCCGCCTCCACGAGGCGCTGCACGCAGGTCGCCGACGACGGAGGGACATGCCTGAACGGCTCGCACGCGGCCGTTGTCGGCAACCCTCCGACGTCGATGTTGTCCTTGACGGCGAACACCAACCCGGCGAGGGGGAGGACGGCGCCGTCATCGGTCCGACGGTCGATCTGGTCGGCGTCGTCCAGGCATTGCTCCAGCGAGCGGAGGGTGATCCAGGCATCGGGTCGTGCCACATCGTCGAGCTGCGCGAATGCCTCGATCACGCGGTCTCGCGCCGGCGTCGGGGGATCGATGGCGCTCACCGCCACCCTCCTTCTGAGGTTGCATGTACCGAGAGGGCGATGGCGAGGGGAAGTGCCCGTGCGGCGCGCTCGATGACGACGGTGCGGGATTCCTCGATGTGAGCGCGCAGAGATCTCAGGGCTTGCGAGAGGTCGCCGTCAAGTACGAGCTCCGCGATCGCGATGTGCTCGGAGACCGTCGCCTCGAGCCGGTCGACCGTCAGGTAGTCATACATGCGAATTGGACGTATCCGGCGATTCACCTGCTCGAGCGCCTCGACCAGTGCGTCATTCCCCGAGGCGCGCAGCAGTGTCGCGTGGAAGCCCTCGTCCATTGCGACGAAGCCGGCGTCGGGCGCGGGCGGTTCGAGCAGGAACGACTTCCAGCGGAGCAGCTCGCGCTGGAGGATTGCGGCGTCGTGGACGATCGCGCGGTCTTCCGCGGCGCGTCCGATGCCGTGCAGCTCGAGCGTCAGCCGCAGCTCATACAGGTCAGCGATGGCGTCGAAGCTGGGAACGAGCAGGTAGAGCCCGCCGTCTCGTCGTTCGACGAGGCCGTCGGC
This sequence comes from Cellulomonas sp., assembly GCA_043745755.1. GTDB lineage: Bacteria > Actinomycetota > Actinomycetes > Actinomycetales > Cellulomonadaceae > Cellulomonas_A. The sequence goes on from JAYTSH010000214.1 coordinate 5,329, forward strand.
CTGCAAGCGGGTGAGCGCCTCCCGAACGGGGGTTCGCGAGACATCGAAGCGTTCGGCGAGGGACTCCTCGAGCAGCCGCTCCGTCGGCGAGATGGCGCCGTCCATGAGCAGGCTGCGCAGCTTGCGGTAGACGACCTCGCTCCGAGACAGGCCGGTCCTTCCTCCGGGCTTCAGGCCCTCGCCATTCAGGCGTCTGGCACTCATGGGAATCGTGCGCCCTTCACTTATCAAACCTGTGCACACTGGCGTCGCGTCAGCGGTCGATCGTAGTCCAGCGGCCTTCGCCGGTGTCAGCCGCATGCCGCGACGTGCCCTTCTATGACCTGTGCGAACGAGGCGGGAGCATCCAGATGCGCGGCATGGCTCGCGCCTGGAACGGTGGCGGTCTGCGCCCCGACAAGCCGAGCTACTGCAACGACGGATTCATGCCTGATTGCTGGGGAGAGCTCGCCGACGGTGAGGACCATGGAGTCAAACGGGTGCGGTGGCTCATGTGGCTCGAACAGGCGGAACATTGCCAGGTCACGCCGGACAGCGTCGGCCTCGTGCGGTGCGTCGTCGACGCGCCAGCTGGGGCCGTAGAGCGCTGTCCCGAATCCTTCGACGCCGCTGTCCCGCATCGCCGCCGTCGCGCGGTCGAGGAGAGTAGGGACAAGGTGCCCGGCAGCGGGCTCGTGAACGACGTATCCGACGACGTCGATGTTCCGCTCGGCCAGACCGAGCGCGAGTGTCGCGCCGCCGCTCACGCCCACGACCATCGACCCGGCGCAGACATCCTCCAAGTCGTCCAGCTCCCTTTGCCAGTCTCCTGAGTACTGGCGCTGCGGTGTCAGGACGTCGTATCGCTCGGCGAGGTGTGGTGCGACCCGGCACCAGATCGCCGCGGTCGTCGCCGCGCCGTGGATCAGCACGATGCGGCGCACACGAGGCTCCCTGTCGAGGTGGGGTTCACGCCAGCTCCTGGCCCAGTGCCGCGATCAGGGCGCTCGACGGCGCGACAGCGCCGAACACACCACCTTGCATCGTCACCATCTTGAGCGCTGCGAGGTAGTTCCCGTAGTCGGTCGCGCCGGTGCAGTCCGACAGCAGCAGGCACTCGTAGCCCCGGTCGTTGGCGTCGCGCATGGTGGTGTGGACGCACACGTCCGTCGTGATGCCGGTCAGGATGATGTGGGTGATGCCGTGCGTGCGCAGGAGCAGGTCGAGGTCGGTGGCGTAGAACGCTCCCTTACCTGGTTTGTCGATGATGTGCTCCCCATCGATCGGCGCGACCTCGTCGACGATCTCCCACCCGGGCTCCCCGCGCGTGAGGATCCGCCCGCAGGGGCCGAGCGAGCCGATGCCTGCGCCGATGTTCTCGGACCGCCAGAGCTTGTTCGCGGGGAGGTCGGACAGGTCGGGCCGGTGTCCTTCACGGGTGTGAATGATCATGAGCCCGGCAGCCCGGCATGCCTTCAGTACACGTGCGGTGGGCTCCAGACCGGCGCGAGTGAGTGAGAGGTCGTACCCCATCGCGTCGACGTAGCCGCCCGGGCCGCAGAAGTCGACCTGCCAGTCGATGTTGAGAAGGGCCGTGCGGGCGGGGTCGATCGTGCCGTCGTACGGCCAGTCGTACGGGTCGGCGCTGAAGGATGGGTAGGTCGTTGGTGCGGCGATGGTCACGGGGGTTCCTTTCGGTGTGGCTCGGGGGCTGCCGGGCTACCTGGCCGGGTGGTTCGCTCGGGCCAGTGCCGCGGTGACGTCGGCCGATCGGCCGACCGCACCGAAGATGCCCCCCGACATGAGGATCGATGACACGGCGCTCGTGGTGAGGTCCGCGTCGCTCGAGGCGACCGCGTCCTCGACGAGCAGGCACTCGTAGCCGCGGTCGTTGGCGGAGCGCATGGTGGAGTGCACCCCGACCTCGAACCAGTAGCCGGTCAGGAGCAGCTGATTGATGCGCTGCTTCCTCAGGAGCTGGTCGAGCGGGCTCCCGAAGAAGCCGCTCCACCCTGCAGATCTGAGGTGGTGGTCGGCTGGTGCCGCGAGCAGGCTCGTCGGCTCCGGCGCAGCTGCGTCGTGGGCGCCGCGGCGTGCCGTGGCGGGTGCCGAGGCCATGACCTCGACGACGAGCCCGCCTGCGGCCTGCACGGAGAGCGACAGCCGGGAGAGCGCGGCTCGCCACGGGCCGGCGGGAGGTACCTGGGGAGCCTGAACGACGACCAGAGCGAGTGAGTCCGGGAGCAGCTCTCCGTTCCACGGCCACGCGTACGGACGCGTGAAGGGCACGGTGACGTCAACTGGGCTTGTCCCCATGGTCATCGTCAGGCTCCCCGTCGAGTGGATGGCTCAGCTCTTCGGCAGGGTGCCGACGACGCCCTTGATCAGGCAGGAGAACGCATTCACCTCGGCTGCCGTCGCCACATGCCCGGCCGCGACGAGAACCGATCCGTCCTGGCAGTAGAGGGGGCCGGCGAAGATCGAGGCGTCGGGCTGGGAGATGACGGCCTTCTCGGCTGCGATCTTGGCCGTCACATCGCTGGTGACCGAGGTGCCGAACGAAGCCAGCTCGAGGGGGTTGTCACCGGTGGCGAAGGATCCGATCCAGTTGGCGTTGTAGGGACCGCCGGCGAAGGAGCCGTCCTGCACAGCGCCGATGATCTTCTTGTAGACGGGCGCCCAGTTCCACGCCGATCCGGTCAGCCAGCCGCTCGGGTCGAGCGCCTTGGCGTCGTAGTGGTATCCGACCACGTACTTCCCGGCGTCCTTGACGGCCTGGATCACGGTCGACTGGCAGTCCTGGTGCTGGCTGAACACATCGACGCCTTGAGCGAGCAGCGCGGTCACTGCCTGCTTCTGCTTGAGCGGGTCGCACCAGCTCGACGTGTTGACGATGTACGTCTCGGCCGCAGGATTCACCATCTGGGCACCCAGCTGAAAGGCGTCGATGTTCGCGATCGTCTGCGGGATCGGGAAGGCGTAGATGAATCCGAGCTTGTTCGTCTTGGTCGTTCCTCCGGCGGCCATGCCGCCCAGGCCGACGGGGTCGTAGGCCTGGCCCCAGTAGGTGCCGAAGTTCGGCGGGAACGTCCCGGTCTCGAAACCTCCCTGATGGAGCACCGTCACCTTCGGGTGTGCGACGGCGAAGTCGAGGGCGTACTTGAAGTAGCCATAGCTGCTGGCGAAGATGACCGTCGCGCCTTTGTCCACCATGGCCTGCATCGTCTGCGTCACCGAGTTGCTCTCGGGGATCTGGTCGGCCGTGATCACATTGACGCTGGTACCGAGGTCCTTCTTGACAGCTGCGGCACCGTCTGACACCGCCTCGTTGTATCCGGCATCCTTGGCCGATCCGACCATGATGAAGCCGACGGTCGTTGCTGCGGTCGACGACGCTGCCGTTCCTGCGGAGGCCTCGCTGCTGCACGCCGCCAGCAGCAGCATCGTGGCCACCGCCATCAGGCCGACTACTTTCCGTCCGGTGATTCGCATGTCTCCTCTTTCTGGTCGTCGGTTGGTTGTCGCTGTGAAGGTCATGAGGTTTCGCTCAGCGCGTCGCGCTGGGACTCGGGCGCATTGCTGCGACCGATAGAGCTGACGACGACGAGAACGACGACCGTCACGCAGTAGGGGAGGGCATCGAGCAGGTACTGGTTGGACGCGATCCCGTGGGCCTGCACCACGGAGGAGATCGCCAGCGCGACACCGAACAGGTAGGAGCCCAGAAGCACCCCGAACGGGTTCCACCGGGCGAAGATCACGACGGCGACCGCGACGAACCCGTACCCGTTCGTCATGCCGTTCGACCAGTTGCCGACGATGCCGAGCGCGAGCTCGGCGCCGCCGAGGCCCGCGAGGGCCGATCCGGCGCACACGGCGACGTACCGCACCGTCATCGGCCGGTGGCCTCCCGCGAACACCACGGCTGGCCGCTCCCCGGACGCGCGAAGCACCAGTCCTGCCTTCGTGTAGCGCACGAACCACCAGACCGCGGGAACCAGCGCGTATCCGAGGTAGACGAGCAGGTTCTGGTCGAAGACGACGGTGCCGATCACCGGCAGGCTCGACAGTCCGGGTACCGCGACTGTGGGGAGCAGCGCCATCACCTGGCCGTTGTACGAGGCACCGAGGACCGCGGTGATGCCCAGGGCGAGGAACCAGACGACGAGGCCGCTGGCCAGCTGGTTCGCCCCGCGCAGCACGACGGCTGTCGCATGTACGGCTCCGCTCGCGGCCCCGCAGAGCAGGCTGGCAACCACGCCGAGCCAGATGTTGCCGGTGCCGATGGTCGTGGCGATCCCACCGAGCGCGCCGGCGAGCATGGCACCCTCGGTGCCGAGGTTGATGACGCCGGCGCGTTCGGAGACGAGCTCGCCCAGGGCGGGGTAGACGAGCGCGATGCTGCCAGGGATCGCGTTGGCGAGGATCTCTCCGGCGATGCTCATGTGAGTGCCTCCTTCGTCTTGCGTCCCACCGAGAGCATGGTCAGGACGATCGCGCCGAGCAGGACGTTGACGATCGAGCCGTCGAGGCCCTCCGAGATCTGCAGTCCGTTGCCGCTGAGGGCGATCGCGCTGAAGAGGATCGCGGCGAGCGCGACACGAATCGGATGGTTGCGGCCGAGGAAGCAGGCGAGGAAGCCCACGTAGCCGAAGGTCGCCGTGAGTCCCGGTCGGAGCTGGCCCTCGACCCCGATGAGGTTGAGCGCGCCGCCGAGCCCGGCGAGCGCACCACCGACACTCATGGCCGAGAGTGCCAGCCGCTGCGTCGGGATGCCGTTCCTCATGGCGGCCACGGGGTTGCCGCCGACCACACGAAGTGCGAAGCCCCAGCCCGTCCGCCGGATGACGAACCACAGCCCGATCGCGACCACGACAAGGAGAACGACCGCGAGCGTGACCCCCGTGCCGAACATCGGCCGCAGCCTGATCGACTCGGCCAGCGGCCTGCTCTGCGGCTGCCCGGAACCGTCGGGGTCCTTCCATGGTTGGTAGATCAGGAAGAGCATGATGTCGTTCGCGATGAAGTTCATGAGCAGCGTCGTGACAGATTCCGCTGCTCCGAATGCCACTTTCAGCACGCCGGCGATCGTGGCCCACAGGGCACCCCCCACAGCCCCGGCCGCGACGGTGAGGAGAACACCCAGCACGCCGGGGACGTGGGACCCGACGGCGAGGCCGACGCCTGTTCCAGCGACGGCGCCGACGATGAGCTGCCCCTCGCCGCCGACGTTGACCAGTCCAGCCCGGGCAGGTATCGCCACTGCCAGAGCAGCGAAGCCGATGGGAACCGCCCGCAGCAGCGTCTGGGCGAGAGCCGACGGCTGCAGCACCGACGACTCCAGCATCGTCGGGACCAGGGTGAGGGGATTCGACCCTCGCCAGGCGGTGAACGCGCCGAACGCGACCAGGCAGACGACGTAGGCACCGCCGACGATCCCGATGCGTGCCCACGGGATCGCGCGATGAGCGCCTCGGGCGACGTCGAGGGCGCGTGACCGCGTGAGCATCAGGCGCTCGCTCGTCATGCTGCGTCCACCCCCGTCATGAGCTCACCGATGGTGGTCCGGTCCGCCGTCTCGCCGGGGAGGATCCCTGCCAGGCGACCGGCAGCGAGAACGGCGACCCGGTCGCTCAGCGTGAGGAGCTCGTCGAGGTCCTCGGAGATCAGGACGACGGCGACACCGGACTCGGCCAGACGGCGCAGGAGCGTCCTTGTCCGTTCGGCTGTCAGCACGTCGAGCCCTCGCGTCGGGTAGGACGCCACGACCACGCGCGAGTCCGACGTGAGCGCGAGCGTGAGCAGTGCCCGCTGGATGTTGCCGCCCGAGAGGCGGTCCATGCGCCGGGACCCCGCCACGACCCGGAGCTCGGCGGAGGCGTCCCGCTGGCGCAGGTCGGCTTCGGCCTTGCGCACGTCGAACGTGAAGGAGCCCGCCGAGTTCCACAGTGCGGTGTGCTCGGTGACCGTCATGCCGGGGACGACGAACTGACGTACCGGATCGGGCGCGACGCCGACGATCCCCGACGCTCGCATGCGCGCCGGGTCGGGGAGCTTGACTGCCTCGCCATCGACGATCAGCTCTCCGTCCTCGAGCTCGCGGACTCCCACGAGGAGGTCGGCGAGCTCGTCCTGCCCGCTCCCCGCGACGCCCGCGACGCCGAGGACCTCGCCCGGACGAATCTGGAGGTTGAGGTCCCGCAGGCCCCAGTCACCGTCCGGTCTCCGCACGCTGACGTCGTTCAGGCGGACGATGGCGTGGGGCGGTGTGCCGATCGGTGCGGCGGTGCGCTGCAGGGCCTCGACCGGCTCGCCCACCATGGCCGTGATGAGCTCGGCGTCGCTCAAGCCGTGCGGCGAGACGTTCATCAGTACCGTCCTGCCGGCACGCAGCACCGTGACCCTGTCGGCGATCTGCCTGACCTCGCGCAGCTTGTGCGTGATGATGATGACTGCTACGCCTTCCGAGGTAAGGCGCCGCACCATGGCGAACAGACCGCTCACCTCCTGCGGGGTGAGCACGCTCGTCGGCTCGTCGAGGATGAGCAGCCGCACTCCGCCGATCAGCACCTTGATGAGCTCGACCCGCTGCCACTCGCCGATCGAGAGGTGCTCGACCCTGCGGTGGGGATGTGTCGCGAGCCCGTACCGCTCGGAGGTCTCCGAGATGACCTTGCGAAGCCGTCGTGGGCGAAGCACCCACGACGTGGACTCGACATACAGCGCGACGTTCTCCCAGACCGAGAGCGCGGGAATCAGCCGCATGTCCTGGAAGACCATGCCGATGCCGCTGCGGCGTGCGGCCGACGGGGAGTCGAAGTGCCGCTCCTCCCCGTCGCGCAGGATCGCACCCGAGTCGGGCCGGTGTACACCGTAGAGAGACTTCACCAGGGTGCTCTTGCCTGCGCCGTTCTCGCCCAGGAGAGCGTGCACCTCGCCGGGCATGACGGTGAACGAGATCCCGTCGTTGGCACGCACCGGGCCGAACGTCTTGACGAGGTCGCGGACCTCGAGAGCGGCTGTCTCGCGCGGTTCTGCACTGCTGGGATTCGGAGCGGACACGCGTCCTCCGTCTGCGGTGGCGAACTCGATGGGCAGTCTGTATACAGTGATGTATACGTTAAGAACCGCGTGTTTCCGCCCGACGCGGGGCACGTTACGATCGTGTTAATGCTTGATTGGGTGCTTGTGCCCGGTTTCGGCCCGCGGGGTCGCGGTCATCGACGAACAGGCCGGAACCGCAGCAGGCCGACGGCACCCGGGTCCTGCTGGGAGCGCGCCGCCCAACAGCTGCGGTACGCGCTTGCGGTGTTGATGCCTCGCGTTCGCACAGGGACGCACGGCAGTCAGCACCGAGTGCCAGAAGTGAGAGGTGCTCAGGCGTCGTCCGGCCGCCGCACGTCCTGCACCACCTCGTTGCGGCGAAGGAACCACGGCGTGAACGGCGGGTCGAACCTGGCGAACCTCGCCACGCCGACAAGCACGAAGCCGGCCTGGGTCGTCGCGGCCTCGAGACCGCCCAGGTGCCGGCGGTAGGCGGACTCGGCCCAGCGGCCCGAGTAGCGCGTCACCGCCGCGAGGCGCTCCGGCACTGCCCGGACCCGGACCTGCGGATCGGTCGGGACGGGCGCGGTCTCGGCCGTCATCGACGCGGGGAGCACGAAGGCGATGACGTGCTCTCCCGTGGACGTCTCGGTCTGGACGACTGGTGCGGTCATCGCGATCTTCTCAGGACCGGCGACCTCCTGGACCACGGGTGCGGTCATGGCGATCGAGCTGGCCGAGCGGTTCCGCCCTGTGATGTAGCCGAACAGCGCGCTGAAAGCCCGGGTTCCCGCGCTCTCGAACGATCCGCGGACGCTGACCTCGGCGACGACGTGCGCCGGATAGCGCCGTAGCTCGAAGCCGGGGTACCGCTCGACCACCTCGTAGGGCTGCTGCTCGGTCACGAATGCGACGCTACGCATGCCCCCGCCGGTCCGCGCGTCCAGTGACCGTCTGCGACTGGCCCGAGTGCACCTCGATAGCGAGCTGTCCCGGTTCGGACCTCTCACACATCACGTCCTCCGACTCGAGCGGCAGCGGCAGACATCAGCGTGGCCGCGCTCGGCACGCCGATGGGTGCCAGCTGGGCACGCGTCGTGACAGCGGAGGAGGCCGGCTTTGGGTTTGTTGCCGACGACGTCCCCGAGCTCGGCATGGCGGTACCGGCTCCCTGTCGCGGTCTCGGCCTCGGGAGCGACGAGGAGACGCGCGCGTGGGCCTGCCTCTCCTCGGCAGCTGTCGACCACGTCGCGTCCTGGGTCGACCGGACCGGCGGCGTCGTCGGTGCCGATGCCGTGGCGGACGACGACGACACGGGGCGGCCGACTGCGGACACGTTGATCACAGCCCTGCGCGCCCAGGGTCTACGACCGCTCCTCGCGGACCTCACGCCGCGGCTCCCGGCTGCGTTGCGCGCCGCCGGATGGTCGTCGGTCCGGGCGATCGTGCTCGGCCACCAGCAGTACCGGATGGACGACACCAAGCCGTGGAGCTGGTATGCGCCGCGCATCGACGACTGGGCACGTCTCCTCGTCGACCCCGCCAGGTTCGACAAGGACGCGGTCGGGCACCCCCTGATCTGACTACCGGACGACAACGAGGGAGACGGCCCATGACAGGTGCGGACGAGGCAGCGGCGGCGGTCTACGCGGGGATCGTCGATCTCATCGCGGCGACCGAGAAGCAGAGCGGCGTCGTGCGCGGCCAGATGGTCCGTGACGCGGCGATCGCCTATTGGGCCGTCTCCGGGGAGCACGGCTCGGGGGTCGTCCAGATCCAGGCGTGAGTGCCAGG
>JAYTSH010000215.1:0-2503 GCA_043745755.1 Cellulomonas sp.
CGGCACGAGTGCCGCGAGCGCCGCACGAGCCGGGGTGCGGACGCGCAAGGTCGTGGCCGTCGCCGCGGCCGCTCCGACCAGGGCGAGCAGGAAGGGCGCGGCAAGCAGGGTCCCTGTCGCGCCGAGCGGGGGCTGGAGCGTCAGGACCTGCTTCCACGAGGTCGCGGCCCCCGTGGCGAGGGCGCCGAGCGTGCCCACCGTCGGGATGAACCCGGCCACCGTCGTCCCGGGAGCCACGAGAGCGCCCCCAGCCAGGAAGTACGCGACGACGATCACCGCCACGACGCCCAGCGCGGACCAGCGACGCCACGCACCCAGGGCGGCCGCACCTGTGCCCAGCACGAGGCCACCGACGACCGCCGGAGCGAGCGAACGCAGTCCGAACGCCGGCACGAGCGGCGCGACGGCGAACCCGAGCGCACCCGTGAGCACGACGAGGTCGACGCCGGCTCGCGCACCGGTCCGCGGAGCGCTTGCCGTACCGCGTGGCATCAGCCGACCACCCGGCGCAGCACGCGCGGCAGGTCGTCGAGAGCGCCGACTGTCCCGATGCTGAGCGAGCCCTGCGTGCGGACGCTGATCTCGGCGCCCGGCGAGCATCCGAGCACGAGGGTCCGGGTCCCCACCGGGACGTGCCGGGCGGCCGCCCGCAGGTCGGCCGGCGTTGGCACCGACCCGGTGACGAGCACGGCGACCGACGCCGAGGGGGCCTCGCGAGCGATCCGTCGGCCGAGCCCCGAGACTCCCGTCCCCCCGACCTCGACCGACACCGCTGAGCAGTCGTCGAGCAGCCGCGGCGGCGACGAGACCCGCAGGCGGCCCGGACCGGCGAGCACCACGAGGTCGCGCTGCTCGCGCAGGGTCTGCACGCCGATCGAGGCGATCGTCGAGACACCCAGCTCGATCTCGTCGTCGTCGTCGAAGTCGCGAGGGTCGGTCGACAGGGCAAGAACGGTCTGCGTGCGGCGCGTGTCCTCGAACTGCTTGACCATGAGCACGCCTCGACGCGCCGTCGTGCGCCAGTGGATGTAGCGGCGGTCGTCGCCGGCGACGTAGTCGCGCAGCGCATGGAACGACAGGTCGCTGTCCGACAGGTCACGGGTCGCCTGTCCCTCGAGGTCGCGCAGCACTCCCGCGCTCGACCCGGTCAGGGCAACGATGGCGGGGTGCACGAACAGCTCGACCGGATCGGTCCAGCGCAGCGTGCGGCGCGCGATGCCGAGCGGGTCACCGCGCACCGAGCGCACGGGTCCGACGACGACGACCGCCCGGTGCGACGTCGGGATGGCGAACAGGTCGTCGTGCTCGGCCCCGCCCGCGAGCGACGGCAGCGCGAGGTCAGCGCCGCCCGCGCCCACGGGCAGCTCGATGCGCGCGGGAAGCGACCGTCGACGCGATGCGTTGCGCACGGTCAGGCGACCCACCGCCCGCTCCCCGACCCGCACCCGACGATCAGCCAGGTCGAGCTCGACCTCGTACCGCTCGCGACCGACGGTCATGAGCAGCGCAAGCACGAGCACCACCGTGAGCGCCGCCCCCGCGGCGGCAAGCTCGAGCCAGCCGAGGACGCGGCCGAGCGCGACGCCGACCACGGCGCCGGCGAGCGCGCCCCAGCCGATCGGGGACAGGCGGGGAGTCACTGTCAGGCCACTCGCTGCGCCGGCGGACGGACGGCGGCGGCAATCCGCTCGATGATGTGCACGGCCGTCACGCCCGCGAACTCGGCCTCGGTGTCGAGCACCAGCCGGTGCGCGAGCACGGGGACGGCGAGGCCCTTCACGTCGTCGGGCAGCACGAAGGCCCTTGCCTGCGAGGCTGCCCAGACCTTGGCGCACCGCACGAGAGCGAGGCCGCCGCGCATGCTCGCACCGAGCGCCGTCTGGGAGTCCTCTCGGGTCGCCTCCGTGAGGCGCGCGACGTAGTCGAGCACCGACGGGTCGATGTGCACGGACGTGGCCAGGTCCGCCATCTCGCCGACGGCCCTGGTCGTGATCTTCGGCAGGAGGCCGGTGGTCCGGTCCTTGGCGCCGGCCAGGATCTCGACAGTCGAGGCACGGTCCGGGTAGCCGAGCGAGGTCTTCATCAGGAACCGGTCGAGCTGGGCCTCGGGCAGCCGGTACGTACCCGCCTGCTCGATCGGATTCTGCGTCGCGATGACCATGAAGGGCCGGCCGACCGGGTGCGTCACCCCGTCGACGGTGACCTGACCCTCCTCCATGACTTCGAGCAAGGCCGACTGCGTCTTCGGCGAGGCCCGGTTGATCTCGTCGGCGAGCAGCACCGAGGTGAACACCGGGCCCGGGTGGAAGTCGAACTTGCCCGTGCCCTGGTCGTAGATCGTCACGCCCGTCACGTCGCTCGGCAGAAGGTCCGGCGTGAACTGGATGCGCTGGTGGGAGCCCTGCACGGTCGCCGCGATCGCCTTCGCGAGCGAGGTCTTGCCAGTGCCCGGCGCGTCCTCCAGGAGGAGATGCCCCTCGGCGAGCATCGCCGTGACGGCCAG
>JAYTSH010000216.1:0-1969 GCA_043745755.1 Cellulomonas sp.
TGCAGGGCAACACCGCGCTCGCGCAGCCCGACGACGGCGGTGTCGTGCGCGTCGACGAGACCACCGGCCTCGGCGTCGCACTCGCGACCGACGCGAACGGTCGCTACGCCAAGCTCGACCCGTACTCGGGTGCACAGCTCGCGCTCTCGGAGGCCTACCGGAACGTCGCGACGGTCGGCGCGCGGCCGCTCGCGGTCACGGACTGCCTCAACTTCGGCAGCCCCGAGCACCCCGACTCGATGTGGCAGCTCGTCGAGGCGATCCGCGGACTGGCTGACGCGTGCCAGGTCCTCGGCGTTCCAGTCACTGGCGGCAACGTCTCGCTCTACAACGGCACGGGCGAACCGGGCCGCATCGACTCGGCGATCCACCCGACACCGGTCGTCGGTGTGCTCGGCGTGATCGACGACGTCGCCGACGCGACCCCGTCGGGCTGGACGACCGCGGGCCAGAGCGTCTACCTGCTGGGCACGACGCGCGGTGAGCTCGACGGGTCCGCGTGGGCCGACGTCGTGCACGGACACCTCGGGGGCCTGCCCCCGCGCGTGGACCTCGCCGCCGAGCGACGCCTCGCCGAGGTGCTCGTGCGGGCGAGCCGCGACGAGCTGGTCGACGCGGCGCACGACCTCTCTGAGGGCGGCCTTGCGCAGGCGCTCGTCGAGTCGAGCCTGCGGTACGGCGTCGGCGTGAGCGTCGACCTCGAGCCGGTGCTCGTGCGCGACGACGTGACCCCGTTCGAGGCCCTGTTCTCGGAGTCGACCGCCCGCGTGCTCGTGGCCGTTCCCCGCAGCGAAGAGGTCCGGTTCACCGACCTGGCCACCTCGCGCGGTGTCCCGGTCGTGCGGATCGGCGTGACGACCGACTCGTGCGTCCCGGGTGCGGGTGCGGGCCTCGGCTCGGCGGCTGCCCACGGCGACCACTCCCACGAGCCCGCGGTCGAGGTGCAGGGCCTGTTCACCCTGCCGCTCGGCGAGGCCCGTGAGGCGTTCACGCGGACGCTGCCGGCGTACTTCGGCTGAGGTCGACCGGCGCTCCGACGACGGCGTGCCTAATCGATTTGGAGCGGTCGGGAGGGCAGCGGGGTCTGGCGGGAGAGGACTCGATCAGGGTTGTCTGGACTCTTGACCGGAGCGATCCGTGGTCACGCCGCGCTCTTGTTGTGCCGGTGACCGGTGGTCGTACACCCAGACATCACGATGGAGCGATGCATGTTCGAGCGCAGAAAGACCGCGGCACTCCTCTCCGCCACCCTGGTGGCGGTCGCCGGGATCGGTGCCATGACCGCCGCTTCCGCCCAAGCGGCCGCTGGCTGCAGTGTGGCCTATGCCGTCACGAACCAGTGGAACCCCGGATTCGGCGCGAACGTCACCGTCACGAACCTTGGCAGCCCCGTGACTGCCTGGACCGTCGACTTCGCGTTCGCCGCTGGTCAGAAGATCACTCAGCTCTGGAACGGCACCGCGACGCAGACCGGCGCCAACGTCTCAGTGGCCAGCATGTCGTGGAACGGCGCCGTCGCGACGGGAGGCACGGCGAACTTCGGCTTCAACGGTTCCTGGACGGGTTCGAACCCGGCGCCCACGACGTTCCGGCTCAATGGCGTGACGTGCACGGGCGCGGTTGCTCCGACCCCGCCGCCGACGCCGACCCCGCCGCCGACGCCGACCCCCACGCCGACCCCGACGCCGACCCCGACGCCGACGGGCGTTCCGGTCAACGGGTTCTACGTCAGCCCCAGCACGCAGGCAGCGACCGCGGCGGCGGCAGCGTCTGGTGACACCAAGACCCTTCTGAACAAGATCGCACTCAACCCGGCCGGCTACTGGGTCGGCAACTGGGCGGACGCGACACACTCCCAGACCGAGGTCCGCACGGTCACCAGCGCCGCAGCGGCGCAGGGCAGGACCGCCCTGCTCGTGGTCTATGCGATCCCGGGTCGTGACTGCGGGAACTACTCGAGCGGCGGCGT
>JAYTSH010000217.1:0-2887 GCA_043745755.1 Cellulomonas sp.
GGTCCGGGCGCCGGAGGCGGCGCACGCGCGTGCCGCCTGCACAGGATCCATGTGCCCTCCTGACAGCCTCGGGCCCCAGCCACCCACAGGTACGAGGGCGAGATCGATAGGCCCGTCCGCGAGCTCGTGCAGGTGGGCCATCGCGGGGAACGGCGCAGTGTCTCCTGCGAACCAGATCCGCAGCCCCGGCGCGGCGACGACGAAGCCGTTGGCGGCGTTGGGGCGCCGCCGCATCGGGCGGTCGCCGTGCACGGCGTGCGTCAGCCGTACCTGGACGTCGGAGCCCGGAACCGTCCACCACGTGTCGCCATGGAGACCGACCGCTGCCTCGAAACCGCGCGCGTGCAGCCACCGGACGTTCGCCGGTGCCGACAGGACAGGGATGTGGTCGAGGAGCTCGAGCGAGCCGATCTCGGCGTGGTCGTAGTGCAGGTGCGAGATCAGCACCGCGGTGGCGCCCTGCCACGCTGCGACATCGGGCGCGCCGCCGCGCCGCCGAAGGAGGCCGGCGTGGCGCCGCAGCAGGGGGTCCGTCAGCAGCCGGACACCGCCCAGATCAAGGACGACGCTGGCGTGGCCGAGCCACCGCACCGCGACGGAGCTCCGATCCGGGGCACTCATGCCCGCAGTCCCAGGGCGGCCGACCAGCGCAGGAGCTGGATGTGGACCTGCTCCGCCCCGACGAGCATCGCGGTGCCGTCGACGTCGCCGAGCAGGTCGGCATCGACCACGAGCCCGCTCGGGTGCAGCAGGAGGGCGCGGTTCTGGTCGCCGCCGAGCCCGCCGTGAGACCCGACCTGGCCCTCGAACGCATGCACGTGACCTCCAGGTGTGATGGCCGAGATGACGAGCAGGTCGCCGGTGTGCTCGAGCCGACCCGCCCGGGCGAGATCGGCCCGAGCCTGCGAGCCCCATCCCGCGAGCGGGTCCTCACCCTCCGGTGCGACGTCGAGCTCGAGCAGCGCCAGACCGCGCGCGCCGACAGCGACGAGCCCGCGCGACGCCGTGTCCACGACAACTGCCCCGATGCCGGGCCGCCCGGCGAGGCCCGCGACCAGTCCGGGCCACCGCTCCTGGAGGTCCTCGAGCACGAGCCTGGCGGGGGCGGACGGGAACCACACAAGTCCGAGGTTGCCGGATCCGGTGACGACCACGTCAGGAACGCCGACACGTCCGGGTCGGCCGGCGCGCACGCTCCGCGATGGTGCGTCCGGACCGAGCATCACGGTCCCGCGCGGTCGCGAGCTCGAGAAGGCCGACGTCAGGAGCGAGTTGAGGGGTCCCCACTCCTCGCCGGCGACTGCCTGCACCCCGTCGACGTCCGGGTCGGCCATGAGCGAGCGCACCACCTCGAGCAGGCTGCGGCCCTCGACCTGCTCGAACGTCGCGCCGAGCGACTGCCCGTGATCCGAGAGGACGACCACCTGGTAGTCCCGCGCCGCGACCGGCAGGACCTCCTCGATGACGTGCAGCACGCCGTCGAGCCCCTCGAGGGCACGCAGCGCCTCGGGACGGGTCGGGCCCGCATGGTGCGCGATCTCGTCGTAGTCGACGAGATCGACGAAGACCGTCGGTGTGCCGCGCACGAGGTGCTCCGCGACGAGCGACGTCGTCAGGTCGCGCATGAGCCCGTTGGTCATGCCGCGCAGCACGACGAACCAGCCGCCGCGCGACACTCTCGGCTCGACCCCCCGCACCCGTTGCCGACGCGCCTGGTAGAGCTCCTTGGCCATCTCGGCGACGCTGCGCGCGACGGCGCGGGTGAAGACGAACGGGCTCGCGAAGAACCGGAGGTAGGCGGGACCGGGCCCGAAGCCGCCGCGCGCACCGTCGGGCGCGCGCACGCTCCGGCTCATGACGAGCAGGTTCGTCGCCGCACCACCGCTGAACATGGTCGAGACAGCCGCGCCGTCTGGCGCGAGCAGACCGTGCTCGGCGGGCAGCGTCGACTCCACGAGTGCCGCGTCGGCCGGGTGGTTCGTCACGACGAGCCGACCGAGCTCGCGGTCCCACCAGCGGAACGCCGGGATCCCGCTCGAGTCGCCGTGCAGGATGGCGGCCTGGCTCGCCGGAGTCGTCGCGGGGACGCGTGACCACCACGGGTCCAGCCGGTGGCTGCCGGACGCGAGCCAGCGCGCGACGGTGGGCGCGAGGCCGGCCTCCACGGCCAGTGCCAGGACTGGCGCCGCCACCCCGTCGAGCTGGACGACGAGCAGCCCCGGTGGGCGCCGTCCCTCGACCCGCGTCCCAGGTGGCACCGGCGCACCCGGCGCCACTGGCGCCCCGTCCGGAAGGGTTCCAGCACGCCGAGCCTGGGACCGCGCGCGGCGGATCACGTCGCCCAGCACGTACTCCGTGTCGTTGACCCCCCAGAGCCACCGGCCGACGGCCATGACGAGGGACGCGATCAGCAGCACCGCGACGACCGCGACGCCGGAGTCCACGACGATCCCAGGGACATGCGTCAGCGCGACCCACGCCACGAGGACCTGCGCCGACAGGCCCGCCACCAAGGCCCCCATGGCGCCGGCGGCGCGGGCGAACAGCCGCAGGGGCGCGCGCAGCACGAGGTCGCCGACAGCGACCACCAGGGCTGCGGCCAGGATCGCCGGGGGGTGGCTCGCGTGGGCCCCGTCGACGATCGCGATCCCCGCACCGAGCCCGAGCGCCGTGGTCACGAGCGAACCCGCGGTGTCCCACGCGTCGGCGAGCGTCGGCCGCCCGGCGCGCGCCCGACGGGCGGTCGGGGCCAGGCTCGAGTGCACGCCTTCAGCCTGCCACGGGTCTACCGGCGCGGTGGTGCCTGCCGGTGGCTCGCGCCGAATCGCCGCGTGTCTGAGATCTCCATCGCATCGCACAGCGCGTGCCAGACGGTGCGCGGCTCCTC
>JAYTSH010000218.1:0-3311 GCA_043745755.1 Cellulomonas sp.
GCACGGCGCGGACGTCATCGTGTACTCGGCGACCAAGCACATCGACGGCCAAGGACGGGTGCTCGGCGGCGCGATCCTCGGGACCGACGAGTTCATCCACGGGTCGGTCCAGACGTTCATCCGCCACACCGGACCGTCCCTGAGCCCGTTCAACGCCTGGGTCCTGCTCAAGGGTCTCGAGACCATGTCGCTGCGGGTGCGCCACCAGACGGCGTCCGCGCTGCAGCTCGCGACCTGGCTCGAGCAGCATCCCGCGGTCGCGACCGTCCGCTACCCCTACCTCGGCTCGCACCCGCAGCACGGGCTCGCACTGCGCCAGCAGACCGGCGGCGGCACGGTCGTCACCCTCACCCTTGCCGTGGGCGACGACGCGACCGCCGACGAGGCGAAGAAGGCCACGTTCGGCTTCCTCGACGCCCTGCGGGTCGTCGACATCTCGAACAACCTCGGCGACGCGAAGTCGATCGTCACGCACCCGGCGACGACCACGCACCGCAAGCTCGGGCCGGAAGGGCGCGCGGCGGTCGGGATCGGTGAGGCGACCGTGCGGCTGTCGGTGGGCCTCGAGGACCCCGCGGACCTCGTCGACGACCTGTCCCGCGCCCTCGACGGCCTCGCGACGGGCCGCCGAGGCGAGTAGTCCGACCGGATTTCATCCGGCCCAGGTCTGGCGGCCCTCTCGCGCACGGGATCCACCTGCTGCGATGGTGAGCCCCGGGCCATGTCCCGGCAGGTGCCCTTCACGTCGCTCACATCCGAGGGCGCGTGACCGATCAGGAGACTCGACAGCTGAAGTCGTCCTGCACGCGAACGTGAGTCCATGACCGATGACTGGGTGTCGATGACGCACCGCCCGCGAGGCACTGGCCCTCGCGCGCGAGTCGTGGCTGTGGCGAGTTCCGGACTCGCCGGCGTCATCGCGCTCGTCGGGGTGTTCGGGTTGTGGTCGGCACACCAGCTGGAGGTGGTCGCCGACCGTGCTCTCGCCGCGATCCATCTCTCGGACGCCTACGACCATGCCGCGACAGCCATCGCGGCCGAGGAGTCGTTCGAGCGCAAGTACCGCCTCGAACCGGGCCCGGAGGTCCGCGCGCGCTTCGACGCCGCGTCGGTCGAGCTCGTCGCGGCGCTGGCCGAGGTGGACCACCACGGCGACGCGGATGACAAGGCACGCGTGCGGGTCCTCAGCGTCGCCCACACGACCTATCTCCTGTGGACGGACCGGATGTTCGCGGCGGTCGACAGTGGCGACAAGGCGACCGTGCTGCTCATCGACGGCTCCAAGATGGAAGGGCCGTTCGAGACGATGTCCACGACCGTCTCCGGCGCAGCCACGCAGCGGGAGCGTGCCGCGGTCGACCAGCTCGCCGAGCTCAACCGGCTCGAGAGCATCACGCGCTGGCTGGCCCCCACCGTCCTCCTCATCGGCCTGGCCGTTGCGGCCGGACTCTTGACCGTCATGAGGTCGCATCGCCGGACGCTCGAGACCGAGCGGGCTCTTGCCGTCGACCTCTCGTTGCATGACGCCCTGACCGGCCTGCCGAACCGGACTCTGCTCACCGCGCGCCTCGAGCAGGCGCTGGACGCCGATGCCTGGGCCAGCCCGCGGACCGAGACCGCGCTCCTCCTGATCGACCTCGACCGGTTCAAGGAGATCAACGACACGTTCGGTCACGGCTACGGCGACCAGCTGCTCTGCCAGCTCGGGCAGCGACTGGCTGGCGTCGCGGGCGAACGTGCGACCGTGGCCCGCCTCGGGGGCGACGAGTTCGCCATCCTCCTGCCCGACGTCGGCACCGTCGTCGCGGCGACCGGCGTGGCCAAGCGGACGCTGGCGGCGCTCCGGACACCGTTCCGCGTCGAGGGTGTCGACCTCGACGTGGACGCCAGCATCGGCGTCGTCCTCTCGGGCCAGCACGGTCGCGACAGCACGACGCTGCTGCAGCGAGCCGACGTCGCGATGTACGTCGCGAAGACCGAGCAGATCGGGGTGTCGGCGTACGACCCGACCGGCGACGCGCATTCCCCCATGCGGCTCGCCCTGCTCGGTGAGCTGCGCCGGGCGATCGACCACGAGGAGCTCGTGCTGCACTTCCAGCCCAAGGTGCGGATCAGCGACGGCGCCCTTGTCGGTGCGGAGGCCCTCGTCCGTTGGCAGCACCCCGAACGCGGGCTCATCCTGCCCGACGAGTTCATCCCGCTCGCCGAGCACACCAGTCTCGTCTCACCGCTCCTGCACCTGGTCCTTGACGCCGCGCTCGCCCAGGTGCGCGCGTGGTCGGACTCCGGCCGCCGGATGCCGGTCTCGGTCAACCTGTCAGCCCGGAACCTGATGGACCCCGAGCTCGCCACCCAGGTCGCGGACCTGCTCGCTGTTCACGAGGTCATCCCGGAGCTCCTTGTGCTCGAGGTGACCGAGACGGCGATCATGATCGAGCCCGTGCGGGCCCAGCGGGTCTTGCGCGAGCTCGCAGCGCTGGGCATCCGGATCTCGCTGGACGACTTCGGTGCGGGCTACACGAGCCTCAGCCAGCTGAGGACGCTGCCGATCTCCGAGCTGAAGATCGACCTGTCGCTGGTCATCCCCATGACTCGGGAGCCGGGCGCGGCACTGATCGTGCGGAGCGTCGTCGACCTCGGACGCAGCCTCGGCCTCACGCTCGTGGCGGAGGGCGTGGCGGACGCGACGACGCTCGACGCCCTGGCGCGCATGGGGTGCGACGAGGCGCAGGGGTACCACTTCTCGCCGGCGCTTGCCGCCGACGCCTTCGAGGCGTGGTGCGTCGAACGGGCGCTCGGCGTGACGCTGCCGGCGGACGTCGCGTAGCTCCAGCCCGGTCGACCCGTCAGGCCGCTCTCACGTCGTCGGCGACGAGGAGCCGCAGCCGCTCGACGTCCGCGCTGCCGGTGAGCGGGACGAGCACCACCTCGTCTGCGCCGACCTGGCCCCCCAGCCCCGCAGCGGCGCCGACGACACCCGACGGTGCGGCGACGACCCGAGTCCCCGACGGCGCCCAGGCGATCCCGGCCAGCGCGTCGAGGTGGTCGAGCAGGGCGCGCTTGCGCACGGCTGCGGCGTCGTCGTCCGCGAGCACGACCTCGACGTCGAGGACGATCCGGACGCTCGAACGGTCTCGCCCGACGGCGACCATCTCGTCCTCGACAGCCGCGACGAGGCGGCGCATCGCCGCGAGCGACGGGACCCTCGCCGAGAACCCGAGCCGCACCACGTCGGCCCGGGCGGCGCCGAGCGTGAGACCCGCCTCGGACTCCGGCCTGAAGACGAGCGGCGCTGAGCCGTCCGGCTGAGG
>JAYTSH010000219.1:0-17947 GCA_043745755.1 Cellulomonas sp.
AGCACCGCCCACGACTCGTCCGAGATCTCCTGCCTGACCGTCATGCGCCCAGCCTCGCCGAAACCACCCCGGATCCGGTTTACCAACACGCCCTAGGCCGGGGCTTCCAGGGTGAGAGCCCGGTGGTGGGGTTCGATCTGACGTTCACGGCGCTGAAGTCCGTCTCGGTGCTGTGGGGGTTGGGCGACGAGCCGACCCGGGCGGCCGTCTATGCCGCGCACCGGGCGGCCCTGGGTCAGGCGTTGGCTTTCGTCGAGCACACCGTGGTGCGCACCCGGGTCGGTGACGGCGGGTGCCGGCAGGTGGCCACCCGCGGGATGATCGCGGCGGCGTTCGACCACTGGGACACCCGGGCCGGTGACCCGAACCTGCACACCCACGTCGTGCTCGCCAACAAGGTCCAAGGCCCCGACGGGTTGTGGCGGTCCCTGGACGGCAAGGCCATCTACGCCGCGGCGGTCACGGTCTCCGAGCTGTACGACACCCTGCTGGCCGACGAGCTCGCCCGCCGCCTGCCCGTCGGGTTCTCGCGGCGGGAGCGTGGGCCGCGGCGCAACCCGGCGTTCGAGGTCGACGGCATCGGCGACGACGTCCTGGCCCTGTTCTCCGCCCGCGCCGAGCAGATCCACGGCGCCGAGATCGACTGGGCCGCCACGTTCGCCGCCGAGCACGGGCGCGAGCCGACCCGCATCGAGACGACCCGCGCCCGCCAGCACCTGGCCCGGGCGACCCGCCCACCCAAGGTGATCCGCCCATTGCGGGACCTGCGCGATGACTGGGCGAACCGGGCCCGAGCCCTGACCGGCCTCGAACCGGTCGACCTCGCCGCCCGGGCCCTGGCCGGCACCTACGGGCGGGCCCTGCACGCCCACGACGTCGGACCCGAGGTCCGCGCCGCCATGGTGGCGCAGGTCGTCGAGGAGGTCTCGGCCAAGCGGTCGATCTGGACGACCTGGAACCTCGGTGCGGCCGCGCTGCGGGCATCGAAGCCGCTGCGGATGGCCTCCCCCACCGAACGCTTGCGCCTGCTGGACGACCTGACCGTCGCGGCCGAGGTGGCGTGCGTGCACCTGGACGACACCCGCGACCCCGACCGGCGCCGCATGGGTGAGTCCCTGTTCACCTCCACCGAGCTCCTGGCCGCCGAGCAGTCCCTCATCGACGCCGCCACCACCCTCGCCCGTCTGCCCCGGCGGCTCGGTGACCTGGCCAGCGCCTCGGTGCGGGTGCGCGTGGCACTGGAAACCCTCACCGGCGACCAACGCGTCGCCGCCGAAGCGATCCTGACTTCACCGCACCTGCTCGACGCCCTCGTCGGACCGGCCGGGTCGGGCAAGACCACCACCCTCGCCGCGGTCGCCGTGACCTGGCGGTCCACCTGCGGACCCGTCCTGGGTCTGGCACCGTCCGCGACCGCCGCGCACACCCTGCAACGCTCCCTCGGGGTGGAGTGCCAGACGACCGCGAAGTGGCTGCATGAGTCCGTCGGACCCGGCGCCCACACCCGCGCCGCCACCTACGCCCACGCCGTCCAGGCCGAAGCGGACGCCACCGACGTCTTCGCGATCCGCGACGCCCGCGCCGCCCAGGCGCGGGCCCGCGCCGAACAAGACCGCTGGCGCCTGACCCCGGGGCAGCTCGTCATCATCGACGAGGCATCCCTGGCCGACACCCGCACCCTGGCCGCCCTCGTCGCCCAAGCTTCCGCCGCCGACGCCCGGGTCCTGCTGGTCGGGGACCAACTGCAACGCGGGTCGGTCGACGCCGGCGGGGCGTTCGCGATGCTTGCCCGCCGGGGACCCACCGCCGAACTGACCTCCCTGTGGCGGTTCCGTCACCCATGGGAAGCGCGTGCGAGCCTCGAGCTGCGCCGCGCCCACCCCGCCGTGCTGGACACCTACGACGCCCACGGCGCCCTCACCGGCGGCACCCGCGATCAGATGCTCACCGCCGCCCTGACCGCCTGGACCGACGCCCGCGACCACGGGCACACCGCCGTCCTGCAGGCCGCCGACAACCGCACCGTCCGCGACCTCAACAACGCCGCCCGCGCCGCCGGGATCCGGGCCGGCACCGTCACTCGCCACGGCGTCGAGCTGCACGACGGACTGATCGCCGGGGTCGGGGACCGCATCGTCACCCGCCACAACCACCGCCGGCTCCACACCCCCGACGGATTCGTCCGCAACGGGGCCCTCTGGGACATCGCCGCCATCGACCCCGACGGATCCCTCCACGTCCGACCCCCCCACAGAGATGCTCGCGGCGACGGCGACAGCGGCCATCGCGGCATCGTCCGGCTACCCGCCGACTACGTCGCCGACCACGTCGAGCTCGGCTACGCGACCACCACTGCCCGCACCCAGGGCATCACCGTCGACCAGACCCACACCATCGCCGCCCCCGGCATGGCCCGCGAAGACCTCTACGTCGCCATGTCCCGCGGCGCTGACCTAAACCACACCTACGTCATCACCGAACCCGACGGCGAGGACTGCCTCCCCGGGACTGCTCAGCCGTCGCCATCAGCCCTCGACGTCCTCCGCACCATCCTCGCCACCTCCCACGCCGAGCTCAGCGCCACCGAGACCTGGGAGACCTACCACCCGAGCGTGCCGCCACCGATCCCGCCCCTCCACCCCGGACCGTCGCGTCCGCGATCGGCCATGTCCGCCGGCCTCAGCAGTCCGAGCTACCCCCGGGCTCCATCGCCCGACGTACCGGTCCTCAGCAGGTAACCGAGCACACCCCACCCGAAGGAGACATCCATGAGCCAGACGACGCAGATCGAGGACGCCCAGCCCGTCATGCTCACGATCGTCGAGGCCGCCCAGCGGTTGTCGATCGGACGCAGCATGCTCTACGAACTGATGGCAAGTGGCGCCATCGAGTCCGTCCACGTCGGCCGGCTACGCCGGATCCCCGTCGACTGCCTCGCCGACTTCGTCGACCGATGCCGCCGCGACGAGGGCGAACTGCGTCGCTGACCACGGCCGCAGCCGGCGGCCGCCGCGTTGCTGGTGGTCAGGCGCGAGCTGTCGCAGCGGACTGGGAATTGACCCGCTGCTGCTTCACCTCGCGGATGAGGGTCGCGAGCTCAGGGATGACACGGGCCTCACGATCGAGCGACTCCGCGACCTGCACAGCCTCGCGTGCTGTCAGCACCATCACACGCTGCTCCATCAGCACAGCGCGCGAACGCTCCATCGCTGCACCGAGGACAAAGGATGTGACGTCTTGCTGCTGCGCCGCAGCCGCCTCTCGCACGAGCTCGAGAGCCTCGGGAGAGATCCGCATGTTCAGTCGGGCAGTTCTTTCGACCGACGCTGCGTTGTGGGTGGTCATGGTCTTCCCCCTCTGGCATGACCGCGGCTTCTCGTCGGGTCACGGTGTCGAAGAACCACTGTACGTACCCTGACTGCACGGATCAAGCGAGATCGTCAGCGAACGTCGCTCGGAGATCCTTCGTCGTCATGTAGAGCTTGAGTTCGTGGTCGAGTAACCGACGGAACCCGTACTTGAGGTAGAAGCAGGCCGCGTCCTCGTGGAGCGCGTCGACCACGACGAGCTCGAAGCCGATGTCGTGCGAGGTTCGCTCGAGCCGAGTGAGGGCATCGAACAGGAGCAGCCGTCCGATCCCGGAGCCCTGGTAGCTCCTGTCGACGGCGAGGCGCGCCAACAGAACCGCCGGGACCGGAAAGCGCGGGATGCGTCCGAAGGTCTCGCCAGCATCCTCGAGGGTCAACTCATACGTGACCGTCGAGTAGTAGCCCGCGATCCGAACCGCCGCTTCGTCGGCCGCGAGGAACGTCCGCACACCGTTGCGGCGGTCCTGCTGACCCGCCTGCTCCTTGAGCCAGTGGTCGAGGGAGAGCTCTCCGCTGGCAAACGGGCTGTGCTTGACGAGCTCCCTGCTGAAGTCACGGACGATGATCATTCAGCCCCCTGTCCATCGATGGCCGTGACGACGTTGCCGCGGCGTCGATCCGGCGCTCGCGCGACCACGGGGGCCGCCGAGCGAACCGACCCTAGCGCCCGTCGCGCCCTCCCGGAGGCACTCGGTTGCAGTGTTGAGGGACCCGGAGCTCCACGAACATCCGCTCGCGGTCGGCGCTGTCCACCGCTGGCGTCTGCCCACATCTTGCCCACATCGACGACAGAGGCCCTCTCTCCCCGAAGGGAGAAAGGGCCTCTGACCTGCTGTCTTACTAGTAGCGGGGGGATCATTGAGGTCTGCGATCGCCATCTGCGCTGGATCGCATCACCGCAGGTCAGCGGCCTGTGCATGGGCATCTGCACACCCCTTGGGTTCTTCATGTGAAGATCGAAGCACACCGCGCTGACACGACCTGACCGTTGATCACCGAGTCCTCTTCCCATCGCTCAAGGTCCGTTGGACCCCGTCAGCGCTCGAGATCGCGTCCTGATCGTCGAGACCGAGACTTCCCAGGTCTCGGGCGTGAGGATCGGACGCGGCTCGATGGTCGTTCGCAGAAGCACGCGCCGAGGCTGACTTCGCAGGAATCGCGGGTTCTTCCTCGCCCGACGACGCGAACCCGAACCCCGCGGGGTCCTGGCTTCGCACTTGGCGGCCGATCGCGCGCGTCTGGGGTGCTGTCGGCGCCTACCCGGTGTCGCGGGCTCCGACCCGGCGGGCCGATGACGCGGCGTCGATTGCCGACGGTGAGCGACGCCGTCGTCGTCGTTGTCGAGCTTCATTACGGGTGTGGTCTGTCTGTCATCGTGCGGATGCGGACGAGCGGCGGGATTGCCCGCTGCTCGACGCGCGTGTGCTGCTGGCGCGCTTGACCGAGCTGCCGCGGATCACGAGCTCTGGCTGAAAGACGATCTCTCGCGGTGGCAGGTCGGCGCCGGCGATGCGTTCGACGAGCAGCCGTGCGGCGGCGGCCCCGATCTCGTACGTCGGTTGACGCACGGTGGTGATGGACGGCTGGGTGAAGTCCGCCCACGGCAGGTCGTCGAAGCCGACGATGCTGACTTCATCAGGGATCGCGACGCCCGCCTCGATGCATGCGCGGAGCGCGCCTGCGAGCATCCGGTTGTTGGCGACGAACAGCGCGTCCGGCGGGTCCGGGAGCTCGAGCATGCGTTTGGCGGCCCGGTAGCCGCCGTCCTCGCGGAAGTTGGCGTACTCGCAGAGATCTGGTTCGTCGGGTAGTCGCGCGGCGGCGATCGCGTCGCGGTATCCGCCGAGTCGTTCTTCTGCGGTGCTGACACCGTGTGGCCCGGTGATGCAGCCAACTCGGTGGGCGCCAGATTCCAGGAGGTGGCGTGTTGCGTTGCGTGCCCCGGCGCGGGAGTCCGAGTGGACCGAGTCCGTCGGGTGGTGCACCAGGCGCCGGTCGAGGGCGACGATGGCGATTCCTTGGCTCACCAGCGGCTCGATGTCGGTCTCGTCCGAGGCCGGGCTGATGATCACCCCGGCGACGGACTGCGACGCGAGGATGTTGACGTACGAAGTCTCCTTCTCGATGTTCTCGTCTGCGTTGCACAGCAGCACGGAGAAACCGTGCCGCCGCGCGGTGTCTTCCACGCCTCGACACACTGAGGTGAAGAACGGGTTCTCGATGTCGGAGAACACGAGCGCCAAGACGGTCGTCGTCTGGTTGCGCAACCCGCGCGCAACCAGGTTGGGCCGGTACCCGAGTTCGGCGATCGCGGCGCGGACCCGGGCGGTGAGCTCGGGATCTACAACCCCGCTCTGGTTCACGACCCGTGACACGGTCGCTGTTGACACGCCGGCCGCCACGGCAACATCGCGCATCGTAGCCAAGGGTCCCCCTCCTCATACGTCCAATTGAGCCAGGCACCGAGGTCTTAGGTTCGGGAGTACCGGCGCGCGATCGTCGACAGAGCGACGGCCAGCACCAGGATCCCGCCCTTGAAGATGTACTGCCAGAAGGTCGGGGTGCCCAGGAGGCTGAGCCCGTTGAACCCTACGTTGACGACGAGCACGCCGACCAGCGTGCCGACGATGTGGAATCTCCCGTCACGCAAGGTAGCCGAGCCGATGAACACTGCGGCGAAGGAGTCCATCAGATAGCCGTCGGCAGCACTCACGGTACCGCTGCCAAGCAGCGAGGCCAGGAGCACGCCGGTGATCGCGGCACACACACCGGCGATCACAAATGCGGCGATCTTCGTCCGGTCGACCCGTACCCCGGCCAGGCGCGCGGCCTCGGTGTTCGCACCGACGGCCTGGATCCGCTGTCCCAGTGGTGTGCGGTTGAGCACCAGCCAGAGAAGGCCGAGGACGATGGCCATGAGCCAGATCGGATTCTGGATGCCGAGGGATCGCCCGAGGGTGAGCTGCGCGAACGCCTTGGGCACCTGGACGATCGGCGAGCCGGCTGTGTAGCCGTAGGCGAGGCCGACCAAGATCGTCCCGAGGCCGAGAGTCGCCACGACCGCGTTGACGCGCGCCTTGGTGACCAGCAGGCCGTTCGCCGAACCCACGACGCCCCCGATCAGCAGGGTCACGAGGATCGCTAGTGGCATCGCCAGACCCTGCTTGGCCATCAGGCCGGTGACAAGGATCCCCGCGAGGCTCGCGGCGTACCCGACGCTCAGGTCGAACTCGCCGACGACCAGGACCATGGTGAGCCCGCTGGCGATGATCGCCGTGAGCGCCGACTGGTTGACGATGTTCAGCAGGTTGTTCGTCGTGAGGAAGATGCCGTTCGGGACCATCACCGCGAAGATGGCGATCATGATCGCCATGGCGATGAGGGTTCCGTACTTGGAGACGATGATCAGTGCCAGGGTCCTGCGACCCTTCGCCGCTGCCCCTGGCAGTGGCTTCGCACTGACCTCAGCCGTGGTCGTGGTCATGACGCTGCAACCTTCCCTCGGTCGTGAGCGAAACTCAACGACAGGATGTGATCGATGGTGATGTCGTCGCCGGTCAGTTCGCCCGTGATCGTGCCTTCGGCCATCACGACGACCCGGTCGCACAGCGCGACGAGCTCTTCGTTGTCGGAGGAGATGGCCAGGACTGCTGTTCCTTGAGCGGCGAGCTCACGGACAAGGCGGTGGACCTCGGCCCGGGCCCCGACGTCAACGCCTCGGGAGGGCTCGTCGAGGATCAGGACTCGCGGCTTGTCGATCAGCCATCGGGCGATGGCGACCTTCTGCTGGTTTCCGCCCGAGAGTGAACCGACGAGCTGGCGGACGTCTTTGGCCTTCACCGTGACGCCGTCGGCTGCGATCTGTGAGCGACGCTGTGCCTCGCGCAGTCGGAGCAACGGCAGGAGGCGGTGCACCCGCAGTGAGTCGAGCGAGGCGATGTTGATGTTGAAGTCGATCGACCTGTCGAGGAAGACTCCTTCTGATCGCCGCTCTTCTGGGACCATTCCGATACCCGCGCCGACCGCGTCGGCGGGTGCGGCGAAGTGAACCTCGGAGCCCGCGAGCAGGACCTGACCGGCGGTGCGTTTCGCCGCGCCGAAGATGACGCGAGCGAGTTCGGTGCGCCCGGCTCCGACGAGCCCACCGAGTCCGACGACCTCTCCGGCCCGAACCTCCAGGGAGACGCCGCGGAGTGTCTTGGCGTCGTGGATGTCTCGTACGTCCAGAACTATCTCGCCCACCGTCGGCTTGCCGGCCGGACGCGAGGTGACGTCGATGTCTTGACCCACGATGGCGCGCACGAGCTCGGCGCGCGTGGTGGAGGCGCGTGTCGTCTGCTGGACGACGGCGCCGTCCTTGAAGACGGTGATGTCCGAGCACAGTGAGGAGACCTCGTCGAGCCGGTGTGAGACGAAGATGATTGCCTTGCCCTGAGCGACGAGGTCCCTGACGATCGCGTGGAGTCGTTCGGCCTCGCTTGCGGACAGCGACGCGGTCGGCTCGTCCATCGCGATCAGCCGGGCGTCATGCATCAGTGCGCGTCCGATCATGACGAGCCACCGGTCCGCCGTGCTGAGGTCGTCCACCTGTTTGTTGAGGCTGAACTCGATCCCGACCTGCTCGGCGACGGCGCGGGCCCGTTGGCGGATCGGCCGCCAGTCGATGAGGCCCAGGCGGGTCGTCGGCGCGACGCCCAGTGCCATGTTCCGCAGCACGCTCCACCCGGGCACGAGGCTCAGCTCCTGGTGGATGAAGGACAGGCCCAGGGCCG
The DNA here is from genome assembly GCA_043745755.1 of Cellulomonas sp. Classification (GTDB taxonomy): domain Bacteria; phylum Actinomycetota; class Actinomycetes; order Actinomycetales; family Cellulomonadaceae; genus Cellulomonas_A. The sequence continues at coordinate 8,141 of JAYTSH010000219.1, forward strand.
ACGCGTCGTGCGGCGATGTGATCGTGACCGGCTGGCCGTCGATCACGATCTGGCCGCTGTCTGGCTGGGTGACCCCAGCCAGACAGCGGATCAGGGTCGACTTACCTGCGCCGTTCGCACCGACGAGACCGTGCACCGCTCCGGGCCTGACCGAGAGCGAGACGTCACGCAACGCGTGGACCCCGCCGAACGACTTGCTCACGGAATCGATGAGCACCATCGCGTGTGAGTCGCTTGCCCGCGCCATCTTGTCCACCTGCTCGTCGCTCATTGGTGACTCCTCGTCGTTGTCAGAACGTCAGTTCAGAGCTTCGGGGTGCGAGGCGAGGAAGGAGGTGATGTTGTCAGCGCTGACCAAGATCCCGGGCACGTCGACGGTCTTCGGCTGCCAGCTGCTTCCGGCCTTGATCGCTTCCAGGGTCGTGGTGAACATCGTGGCGCCCTCCTTGACACCGTCTTCGTAGACGGTGGCGGTCAGGCTGCCATCCTGCACGGCCTTGATCGCGGTGCTCGAGCCGTTGATGCCGTAGGTCTTCACGTCGGTGCGTCCCTGCTGCTTGATCGCGGAGATCGCGCCGAGGGTCGGGTCCTCCCAGCAGCCCCACACGGCGAGGTTGCCCGAGCCTGCCGGGTGTGCGGCGAGCCAGGCGGTGGCGTACTTGGCACCGTCCTGGAGGAACCCGGGAATGGTGACCTCGTTCTTGGTCACGGTGATCTTGGGCGCCTTCGCGAGCATCTGGTCGAAGAGGTCTTCGCGGTCGCGGCACACCTGTCCGGTCCGGTACGTCAGGGCGAGAACCTGGCCCTGGTTGTTCATGTCGCTGAGCATCTTCGCCGTGGCGGGCTCGGCGAACGGCCCGCCGGCGCCGGTCGTCATGACGATGCCGTCACCCGGGCCACCGCCCCACGTCGCTACGGGGATCCCGGCGGTCTTCGCGGCGGCGAGGCCGGCGCCCAGGGACGATGCGGGGAACACCAGGTCGAAGATCATCCCGGCCTTCTTGTTCGCGAAGTTCACGATTGCTGCGTTCGCGGTGTCGGCGCTGCCCTGGGCGTCGACGACATCGACGGTCCAGCCGGCCGCCTCAGCTGCCGCGGTCGCGCCCTTGATCACCCGGGCGTTGTTCGCGTCGGTCGCGGTGATCGACACGATCCCGAGCAGCTTGCCACCCGCCGATGTACCCGACGCGCCAGTCGACGGCGCCGTCGAGCTGCATCCGGCGAGTGCCACGATCCCGATCGCCACCGCGGCGATCACGCTGGTGTGTTGCTTGCGCATTGTCCTACTCCTCTTTGAGTTGTCGTGCGATGCGACGTGCAGAATGCGGTCGAGCAGTTGTGTCAGTAGATGACACCCGAGACGAGGATGACGTTGGCGTACGCACGGCAGTCACCAGTGCGGATCATTCCGCGGGCACCCGTGGCCATCTTCTTGAAATCAACGTGAGGAATGCTCTGGGCGGACGCATCGGGAAAAATTCTCACAATGTCATTGGCACGGTCGCCCAGGACCGCGGAGGCCTCGTCTGCAAAGTGGAATCTCTCCACCTGGAGCTCTTGGCTGACCATGGCGACGACCTCGTCGACGGTCGGGCTGCCTGCTGTGAGTGTCAGGTCGACGCACGGGACGCCCGGGGGTACCGAGAATCCTGCGTCGGAGATGATGAGTGTGTCGTAGTGCCCCATCTGCGCGACGAGCGCCGAGACGTCGCGATTGAGGATTCCTGTCTTCTTCATCGGGTTCCCTTCGTTTCTCAGATTCGTGAGGTGACACCGTCGGCGAGCACGAGCTCGGCGACGGAGAGCCGGTCGGGAAACTCCTTGGACGGGTGGCGGACGAACGTCTCGCCCTCGTGGGCGATCACGAGCCGGTCCGCCGATCCGGCGGCGCGAAGCATCTCGTCGATCGTGGTGAGGTTGTTCCAGGAGCTGCCGCCACCGAAGCCGATGCTCACGTATGTGCCGTCGCGGTCGAGGCCTTCGGCGTTTTCGTAGCTGTACATGTTGTCGCCGGTGACCACCCAGTTCTGCCCGCCCGTCGTGATCACGACGTACTGCGAGCCAGGGGTGTGGGTGTCCTTCGCTGCTCGTACGCTCAGCCCCGGCACCAGGTCGGGAAGGTCCCCGTCGAGCAGTACGAGACGTCCCGCCTGCTCAAGCTCCGTGAGCATCTCGACGTCGCCGGGGTCGATCGCACCGATGATCGACTTGAACAGGTGCGCGTTCGCCAGAGCCCACCGGGAGCCCTCGAGCTCGGCGCGCTGGAGGTAGAAGGTCGCGTTCGGGAACCGCCGGGCCGCACCCGCGTGGTCGTAGTGCGCGTGGGTGAGCACGATGATGTCGATGTCTTCGGGGCGCACGCCGATCTTGGCCAAGACCGCATCGGGTGCCTGCCAGTCGATGACGTCGTACCGGGAGGACAGCACCTGGTTGGAGCTGTCGTCGTCGTGGCCGACGTCCACGAGGATGCGATGGCCGTCGCCTTCGATGTAGACGTAGCTGTACGGGAACTTCCGGGTGCCGACGTTCCACTGCCCGTAGAAGATGCAGCCCATCGGCTGCGTCAGGCAGTGGGCATACTCGAGCATCCAGATGGAGAAGCCGCTCACGGCCCTACCCCTTTCTCGCTGTTGCCAGGGCCGCGCCATCGCGTCCCTCGTCGGTGCTTTCGGCATCCCGTCGCGCCCGAAGTAGAGGCAGCACCTCGTCAGGGACGGGTGCCGCGTTGGCGGCGCCGCGCCGTCCGACGGCGATGCCCGAAGCGACGATCGCGTACTCGACGGCCGGCGCCAGGGCGTCCCCGAGCGACAGGCGCGCGGCGAGGTTCCCGCAGAAGCAGTCGCCCGCACCGGTCGTGTCCACCGCCTCGACGGACTGCGCCGCGAACATCCGTGAGTCATCGCCGGTGACCAGGAGCACCCCCGCGGGCCCGAGCGTCACGATGACGTCACACCTGCCAAGGCTTGCCGAGAGGTTGTGCGCCCGCTCGAGGAGGTCGCTCCCGCGGGCGAGCGTGGCCAGCTCGCCTTCGTTCGGGACGACCAGATCGACGAGGCCTCGGAAGGCGTCGATCGGTCCGGCGGGTGCGGGGTTGAGCACGACGTAGGCGCCAGCGGCCCGGGCGAGCTCTGCCGCACGCACTGCAGTCGATTCCGGTATCTCCCGCTGGAGAAGGAGCACCCGCGCGTCGGACACGAGCGCGGCATGTGCCATGAGGTGCTCGACGGTGAACTGGTCGTTCGCGCCGGGGACGACGACGATGGCGTTCTCGCCGCTCTGGTCGACCACGGGTACACCCACACCGGTCCCGAACTCGGGATCAAGGCCGATGCCGTCGGCCTCGATGCCTTCGATTCGCGCCCGGTTGAGGAACCGGCGACCCAGGTCGTCATCGCCGACGCGTCCGAGCATCCGGACACTCACCCCGGCGCGCGCAGCCGCCACCGCCTGGTTGAAGCCCTTGCCACCCTCCGAGACGTGGAACCCGAGACCGCGAACGGTCTCACCCGGTTGCGGGCGGCGTTCCACGTAGACGATGTGATCCATCATGAAGCTGCCGACCACGACCACACCGGGGGTCATCGCTGGTCGCCATCGGTCGCGAGCTGCTCACCGAGCGAGCCTGAGGGGTGGCGCAGGTGGAAGTCGTCCGGGGTGAAGCGTGCGACCGCCATCGCGGCGGCCGCCAACGCATCTCCCAGGGCCAACGCGGCGGTCGTCGATGCCGTCGGCGCCAGGTTCAACGGGTCGGCCTCGCGGGCGACCGAGGCGTCGATCACCGCACTGCTCAGGTCCGCGAGCGGGGAGTCCTTGACCCCCACGAGGGCGATGACCGGGACCCCGATGGACACCGCATAGCGTGCGAACGCCACCGCCTCAGCCGTGCGACCGGAGTTGGACAGGGCGATCAGCAGATCCCCGCGAGTCAGCGCTCCGGAGTCTCCGTGCAGGGCCTCCGTCGCGTGGACGAATTGCGCGGGTCGGCCCACGCTCGACAAGGTCGCCGCGATCTTCCCGGCCACGTGACCCGACTTCCCCAGGCCCGTCACGACCGTCCGCCCGGTGCACGCGACGAGGAGCTCGACCGCACGGAAGAAGTCCTCGCCCAACCTGTTCGACACCGCCTCGATCGCGTCCCGTTCGCTCTGGAGCGCATCAGCGGCAGCGCCGAACGCAACCTTGCGGAGGTCGAGGGGATCCCCCGCGACGCTCACTTCGCCTACGTTTGCGCTCATCGATCTACTTCCTTGTAATCGTGTACGTAATCGTGTACGTAATCGTGTACTCACCGTAGAGCGGCTTCTCAGGACTGTCAAGACGCCTCCATCTCGAGGCACCGGCGGACACCCGGGGCTGGCATCATCGGCCCGTGACCATCGACTCCACGCCGCCCTTCGACCTGCCGCCCACCGATCCCCGACCCGACATCCGGCTCATCGCCGCAGACATGGACGGCACCCTTCTCGACCAGGACGACGAGCTGCACGAGCACCTGTGGCCGCTGATCGACGAGCTGAGCGAGCGTGGCATCGTCTTCTGCCCGGCAAGCGGACGGCAGTACTACAACCTGCTCGAGCGCTTTCGGGACGTGGCCGACCGCGTCGTGTTCATCGCGGAAAACGGGACGTACATCGTTCGCGACGGTCAAGAAGTCGCCTCAGACTGCCTCGCAGGCAGCGCGGTCGCTGATCTTGTCAGGACGTCCCGCGAGCTCACGACCACGGGTGTGGACGCGGGTGTCGTTGTCTGCGGCAAGAACTCCGCATACGTCGAGCGGGCGGATCCGCGCTTCCGGGACCAGGTGATGCGATTTTTCAGTCGCGTTCAGGTCGTTTCGGACCTGCTTGATGCACCCACCGATGACGTGCTCAAGGTTGCGTTCTTCGACTTCGGCTCCGCCGAGACCACAACTGCCCCGGCTCTGTCGTCCTACCAGGCATCACTGCAGGTCGTGGTGTCTGGTGCGCACTGGGTCGACGTCATCAGCCAGACTGCGAACAAGGGAGCGGCTGTCCGTCATCTTCAGCAGGAGATGGGAATCGCAAAGTCTCAGACGATGGTGTTCGGCGACTTTCTGAACGATCTGCAGATGATGGACACCGCGGACTACTCATTCGCAATGGACAACGCGCATCCGATGCTACGTGAGGCAGCGCGCTTCATCGCGCCGCCAAACACGCAGAATGGGGTCGTTCGGACCATCTCGACGATTCTCGGCCTGGACTGGACCGGCTGACCCGGTCCGAACCGACTGAAGCACACCGGGTGGAGTCGCTCACACACGCATGTTCTGTCGGATGGGGTGCTCGGTCGGGGCGGTCAAGAAGGTCACCGGCGACGGTGGCAGCCGGGAGCGTGCGCTGTCCGGCCAGCACCTCGACGAACATACGGCCACGCTGGAACCTCAGGTACGCGATGGTGCGCTCGTCTTCGGGTCGCTCTAAGCCCCACTCGACGAGGTACGACGGGACGTCGCGGCCCATGTCGCCCGTGATGCCCCACGGCACGAGCTCCGCCGGTCGAGTTGTCACCGCTTCGTCGTGCCGCGCGACCACGGGGTGTACTTCGGTGTCGTGGGTGCGGTGGACCTGCACAACGACAGCGAGCGTCACGTCAACCTGAGCGTGCATTCGCTGCGCACCGACGCGCTTCAGCCCGGATCGGTGGACATCTTGCTTGGGCCGCACGAGTCCCAGACGGTGGAGTTCGTAATCGCTCGGACCGTGTGGGACTGGCTCAGCGGCGCCCCCGGCCTGACGGACGGTGGGACGTGGTACGGAGAAGGGTTCACCGTCGCGTACAACGCTCCTGGCGACCAGGGAGCAGGCGACGACTGACGGTTGACCTCACGCGAGGGCCACGTGCACGCCCTCAGCTCGCCAGGTCCACGGTCACCGGCCGCGGGTCGCCCCCCGACCGGAACGGCCGATCGGCCTCGCCAGATCCACGCAGGTCTGCGCCGATCCGCCCCTGTCCACCGCCGGCGTCTGCCCACATTCTGCCCACATCGACGACAGAGGCCCTCTCTCCCCGAGGGGAGAAAGGGCCGCTGACCTGCTGTCTTACTAGTAGCGGGGGTAGGATTTGAACCTACGACCTCTGGGTTATGAGCCCAGCGAGCTACCGAGCTGCTCCACCCCGCGCCGGTTCCATCACTCTACGGCACGGTCGGAGGGCGGCCAAATCGGGTCCGACCCGACCGCCCCCACGGACCGCTACTTGCCGAGTGTCTGCTCTGCCGCGATGGCAGCGCTGATGGCGGCGTCGAGTCGCTTCTGGGCCTCGCCATAAGCAGCGAAGTCGTTGGCGGCGAGCGCTGCCTGGCCGTCGAGGAGCGCCTTCCTCGCGTCGGCCAGCGCCGCCGTGAGTGCGGCCTGTGCGTCGGGGTTCACCGACGTAGCCGGAGTCGGCGTGGCGTTCGGCGTGGCGGTCGGAGTCGTCGTCGGGGTCGGGGTCGGCGTGGCGCCTGTCCCGGTCGGCGGGACAACCCCGGCGTCGCCCGCGACGGCGCCGGCGTCTCCCCCGAAGACCTGGTCGAGCGCAAGGCTGAGTGTCGGAGCGAACCCGATGTGGTCCCCGAACGCCACGAGCACGCGCTGCAGGAGCGGGAACTTGGTGCCGGTCGATGACTGCACGTAGACCGGCTGGACGTACAGCAGGCCGCCGCCGACGGGCAGAGTGAGCAGGTTGCCGCGGACGACGCGCGAGCTCTGCTGCGTCAGCAGGTTCAGGGTCGAGGAGACGGTCGCGTCGGCGTCGAAGTTGTTCTTGACCTGTCCTGGCCCGGGCACCGTCGAGTTGCGCGGCAGCTCAAGCAGTCGCATCGTGCCGTACCCGTCGGCGGGCTTGCCGGCGGTATTGCCCGCTTCGGCGTCGACCGCGAGGAAGCCGGTCAGGACGTTGCGCTGGTTGGTACCACCGGGGATGAAGGTGGACGTCAGCGAGAACGCGGCGGCGGTCTGGTCGGGCATCTTGAGCGTCAGGTAGTACGGCGGCTGCGGGAGGGCCTGGTCCTCGGCGGACGGATCAGTCGGGTTGGCCCAGAAGTCGCCACCGGAGAAGAAGTCGGTCGCCGTCGTCACGTGGTACTGCGTGAGCAGGTTGCGCTGGACCTTGAACAGGTCCTCGGGGTAGCGGATGTGGCTCATCAGCTGGCTGCTGATCTCGGAGACCGGACGCAGCGACGTCGGGAAGATCGAGTTCCACGCCTTGAGCACAGGGTCAGTCGTGTCCCACGCGTACAGCTTGACGGAGCCGTCGTACGCATCGACCGTCGCCTTGACCGAGTTGCGGATGTAGTTGACGGTCTTCGGTGCGAGGGCCGCGATGGTCGTCGACGTCTGGGTCACGGAGTCGGTGGTCGCCGCCTCGAGCGAGCGCGATGCGGCATACGGGTAGCCGTCGGAGGTCGTGTAGCCGTCCACGATCCACACGACGCGTCCGTCGACGACGGCCGGGTACACGCGGCCGTCGAGCGTGAGGTACGGGGCGACCTTCTCGACGCGCTTGAGCGGGGCGCGGTCGTAGAGGATCTGCGAGTCGTTCGTCACGCGGTTGGAGAAGACGATCTGCTCCGAGCCGAACTTCAGCGCGTAGAGGAGCTGGTTGAACGGGTTGCCGATGCTCGGGCCCGCGGACGTCTTGGTCGTCGGGAAGGTCGTGTTGACCTGTCCGCCGGACGCGTCGTCGGGGTAGTCGAGCTCCCAGTTCGCGGAACCGCCGGGGGCGCCGATGATCGAGTAGTCGGGCGACTTGGGGCTGAAGTAGATGCGCTCCTCGTACTTGCCCATCTCTCCGGCGGACGGGATGCCGCCCTCCCAGAACTCTGGCTGCCCACCGACCGCGGTCGTGTTGCCGTACGCGGCCACGACGCCGAAACCGTGCGTGTAGACGGTGTGGTCGTTGACCCAGTTGCGCTGGTCGACGTTGAGGCCCGCGAGGTCGAGCTCCCGGACGGCGATGACGGTGTCGCGGCTCTTGCTGTTCACCGTGTAGCGGTCGACCGAGAGCGAGTCCGTGAAGTTGTAGTAGGCCTTGTTCTGCTGCAGCTGCTTGAACGACGGGCTGACGATCTGCGGGTCGAGCAGCCGGATCGACGCCGTCGTCTCGGCGTCCGAGCGCAGAGCGCCGGCCTCGGCCGTGACCTTGGCGTCATAGTTGGCGACCTGAACATCGGCGATCCCGAACGCCTGGCGGGTCGCGTCGATGTTGCGCTGGATGTACGGCGCCTCGGCGTCCTGCTGGTTGGGGTCGACCTTGAAGCGCTGGACGACGGCGGGGTAGATGCCGCCGACCGCGACCGCAGACACGACCATCAGCGCGATGCCGATGGTCGGCAGCCGCCAGCTGCCGCGCACGGCGGTGATGACGAACAGGGCAGCGACGAAGACCGCGACCCCGGCCAGGATCGCCTTCGACGGGATGACCGCGCTGACGTCCGTGTAGCTCGCACCCTCGAACTTGTCCCCGGTGCGCATCAGCACCGAGTACCGGTCGAGCCAGTAGTTCGCACCGACGAGCACCATCAGCACCGCACCGACGACGGCCAGATGGATCCGTGCCGACCGCGTCGTGCGCGGTCCCTGGGCCGCTGTACCACCGACGCGCAGGCCGCCGTACAGGTAGTGCGTGGCGAGAGCGGCGATCGTCGACAGCACGGTGACGGCCATCAGGAGCGACACCACGAACCGCAGACCGGGGAGCGTGAACATGTAGAACGACAGGTCGATGCCGTACTGCGGGTCCTTCTGGCCGACATGGACACCATGCAGCCACAGCGGCACGGTGCTCCACTGCTGCGCGGCGGCCCCGCCGGCGAACAGGCCGAGGACCGCCGGACCGACGATCATCACGAGGCGACGCAGCGGCTCGATGGCCTCGCGGTACTGGTCGAGGCTCGCCTGCTCGGGCGTCGACGGCGCGTAGATCGGGCGCGAGCGGTAGGCGACACGCATGCTCGCACCGACGCCGACCGCCATGAGCGTGAAGCCGACGACGAACAGGACCGCCTGGGTGCCCCACTCGACCTTGAGGACGTCGACGAAGCCGAGCTGGTCGAACCAGAGGACCTCGGTCCAGACCTGCGCCAGGATCATCACCAGGACGACCACCCCGACGAGCACCGCCACGGTGGGGCCGATCGGACCGCGTCGGCGAACCGGGCGGGGTCGGGCCGGTCGGGAAGGTCGGGCGGACGGTGTTCCGAAGCTCACGTCGTCAGGGTCCTCGTCATCAGCGGCGCCCCGGTGTCCCGGGCACGGTCGTCTTGGGTGCCGGGGCAACGCACCGACGAACGGTGAACGACCGGCAGTGGACCCAGGTTCCCACATCGGGGATGCGACGATGATCCCATGAGCGACGAGATCGTGACCCTGTCCCCACGAGCCAGCCTCGCCGAGGCGGTGCGGGAGATCGAGCGGCACGTGGCGACCGGCGGCTGGGACGGGCCGGTACGGGTGTTCGCGCTCGTGCGCACGGCCCAAGCGCTCGAGGTCGAGCCGGGCCTTGCCGACCAGCTGCCCCCGCAGGTGCTCGCGGTCGCCGGTCGCGACCCGTACCACCTGACCTCGATCGAGCAGGAGGGCCTTCCGCCGGCGAACGACCTCGAGGAGCTGCTCGCGGCGCTCTCCTGGCCCGAGGGCGTCGACGGTGCGGCCGTCACGGTCGAGCGCGTAGTTCTGCCGCCCGCAGCGGAGGAGAACCTCCCGGCGGACCCGGACGAGGCGCTGGCCTACCTCGCGGCGCACCCCGACCGGCAGGACGTGCGGATCGCCGTCGGCGTGCTGCGCGACGGCGCGAGCTGGTGCG
>JAYTSH010000220.1:0-5254 GCA_043745755.1 Cellulomonas sp.
CGCGCGAGATCGAGGGCGCCTGGAAGCCGAACCAGTACGAGAACCCGAACGGTCCCGCGAGCCACTACGAGACGACGGGTCCGGAGATCTGGGCCGACACCGACGGGCTCGTCACGCACCTCGTCGCAGGGGTCGGCACGGGGGGCACCATCACGGGTACGGGCCGGTTCCTGAAGGACGCGTCCGCCGCGCGTCCGGCGGAGCGCGGTGGGCGCGTCGTCGTCGTCGGCGCGGACCCGGCCGGCTCGGTGTACTCGGGCGGCGACGGTCGCCCGTATCTCGTCGAGGGGGTCGGGGAGGACTTCTGGCCCGCGGCGTACGACCCGTCCGTGCCCGACGAGATCCTCGCCGTCTCGGACGCCGACTCGTTCGCGATGACCCGGCGGCTCGCGCGCGAAGAGGGTCTGCTGGTCGGTGGCTCGTGCGGGATGGCGGTCGTCGCGGCCCTCCGGCTCGCCCAGCGGCTCGAGGACGAGGACCTGGTCGCCGCCGAGCAGGCAGTGATCGTGGTCCTGCTGCCCGACGGCGGCCGCGGCTACCTGTCGAAGATCTTCAACGACTCCTGGATGCGCTCGTACGGGTTCCTGGCGGCCGAGGAGGGCGCCTCGGTCGCCGATGTGCTGCGCGGCAAGGGCGGAGCGCTGCCGACGCTCGTGCACACCCACCCGAACGAGTCGGTCCGCGACGCGATCGAGATCCTGCGCGAGTACGGCGTCTCCCAGATGCCGGTCGTCGTCGCGGAGCCTCCCGTGAAGATCGGTGAGGTCGCGGGTTCGGTGAGTGAGCGCGTCCTGCTCGACGCGGTGTTCTCGGGTGCAGCCGCGCTCTCGGACCGCATCGACCGGCACATGTCGGCCCCGCTGCCGCTCATCGGCTCGGGCGAGAGCGTCGAGGCGGCGCGCGCGGCGCTGCACGAGTCTGACGCTCTCATGGTCGTCGACGACGGCAATCCGGTCGGCGTCCTCACCCGGCACGACCTCCTGGGCTTCCTGGCCCGCTGAACCGTCCGCTGCACCCGGCACCCCACCGCTCACCCCGCGCCCCGGACCCCGCACCGAGAAGGAACACGATGGCCCTGTTCGACCTTCCCCTCGCCGAGCTCACCACCTACCGTCCGCAGCTCGACGAGCCCGCCGACCTCGACGCGTTCTGGGACGCGACCCTGGCGGCGGCCCGCACGTTCGACCTGAACGTGTCGGTCGTCCCGGTCGACGAGGGCCTGACGCTGATCGAGACGGCGGACCTCACGTTCGCGGGCTTCGGCGGGCACCCGATCCACGCATGGCTGACCCGCCCTGCGGGCGTCACCGGGCCGCTGCCGGCCGTCGTGGAGTTCATCGGGTACGGCGGTGGGCGCGGGTTCGCGCACGAGCACCTCGGCTGGGCCGCGGCCGGGTACGTGCACCTGCTCATGGACACCCGGGGCCAGGGCGCGGGGTGGGGGACCGGCGGTCACACCGCGGACCCGGCGGGCAGTGGGCCCGCGTCGTCCGGCTTCATGACCCGCGGCATCGAGGACCCAGCGGACCACTTCTACCGCCGGGTCATCACGGACGGTGTTCGTGCGGTCGAGGCCGTGCGGTCGCTGCCGGGCGTCGACCCCGCGCGGGTCATCGTCACCGGCGCCAGCCAGGGCGGCGGCCTCGCGCTCGCGGTCGGCGGACTGGTCGACGGGCTCGTCGCGGTCATGCCCGACGTGCCGTTCCTGTGCCACTACCGGCGCGCCGTCGAGATCACCGACTCGTTCCCGTACGGCGAGATCACGACGTACCTGTCGGTGCACCGGGGGAGCGAGGAACGGGTCTTCCGCACGCTCTCGTACCTCGACGGCGTGCACTTCGCCCGACGCGCGACCGCTCCAGCGCTGTTCTCGACCGCCCTCATGGACGGCACCTGCCCGCCCTCGACGGTCTTCGCGGCGTTCAACCGGTACGGCGAGCTCGCGGGCGTCACGGACAAGGAGATCGAGGTCTACCCGTTCAACCAGCACGAGGGCGGACAGGGCTACCAGTTCGTCCGTCAGCTGGCCTGGCTCGCGCCGCGGGTCGCACCGAGGGCGTGACCCGAGCGGGCAGTGTCGACGCCGAGAGCCGTGATGGCGTCGGCGATGACAGCGACGGTCCGGGCGCCTGCGGCCTGCCAGGTCACGGCCTCGAGGCGCGCTCGGCGACCCGGCTCAGGCAGGATGGACCAGTACTGACAACGATCCGAGGAGACACCTCATGACCGCACAGCTCCCCGAGGCCACCGGCTCGTTCGGTGAGAAGCCCACCCTGACGTTCCCGGACGCGAGCGCGCCCGCCGATCTGGAGGTGTTCGTGCTCAGCCGCGGCGACGGCGACCTCGTCGAGGCCGGCGACGACCTCGTCGTGCACTACCTGGGCCAGACGTGGGCCGGCCACGTGTTCGACAACTCCTACGACCGCGGCTCGTCCATCAACTTCCCGATCGGTGTCGGGGCGGTCATCGGCGGGTGGGACGAGGGTCTCGTCGGCCAGCAGATCGGGTCGCGCGTGCTGCTGTCGATCCCGCCGCACCTGGGCTACGGCGACCGCGGGGTCCCGGCCGCCGGCATCAAGGGCGGCGACACGCTGGTCTTCATCGTCGACATCGTCAGCGTCGGCTGACCTTCGCGCGACCCGTCGTGCACGAGGGGCCGCGACGACTCCCGTCGCGGCCCTTCGCCGTGCGCGCGCCGCCGCGCCCAGGCGTAAGTTGCTCGGATGGCACTCGCGCGACGACTGATGCACCTCGCCACCCACGCTCACGCGCGTGTCTACCGGTGGACCGGTGGGCGCCTGCTCGGTCGCCTGGGTCACCTCGAGCAGGTCCTGCTGACGACGACCGGCCGCCGCACCGGCGCGCCGCGCACCGTCCCGCTCGCCGTGACGCCCGTCGGGTCGTCGGTCGTGCTCGTGGCGTCGGACGGCGGCGCGCCGGGGCACCCCGCGTGGTACCTCAACCTGACCGCGCAGCCCGAGGTCGTCGTCCAGCGCGGACAGCGCGCGGTGCCGATGCTTGCTCGGGTCGCGGTCGGCCCCGAGCGGGACGTGCTGTGGGCGGCGGTCGTCAAGAACAACCCGGGCTACGCGCGCTACCAGGAGCGCACCTCGCGCGAGATCCCGGTCGTGGTCTGCCAACCCACGAGCACGCGGATCCGACCCGATCCCGCGCGCTAGCCCCGCGGCCGCCGAGACTGCACGGACGGCTGGTCCGGGGGTCCCTGAGCCAGCCATCCGTGCAGTCTCGGCGGGTTGGTGGGCTCACGAGGAAGCCGCTGGCGAGTCGGCACGCGCACCCTGCAGCAGCAGAGGCAGCGTGAAGAGCAGGGCGAGCTCGGCTGCGCGTGCGTGACAATGGCACCATGCCCCGCATCGACGCACCGACCGTGGCAGAGCACCACGTCATGCGCCGCGACGCGATCATCGCGGCCGCGCGCGATCTGCTCGGGACCGCAGGCGCCTCTGCGGTCACCCCTGCGGCGGTCGCCGGCCGGTCCGGCCTGGCCCGCACGAGCATCTACCAGTACTTCCCGTCGACCGGCGCGCTGCTGGCAGCAGCGGTCGAGGCGACCTTCGCCGACTCCAGCGCGGCCCTCGCGGCTGGCGTCGAGCAGGCCGGCGACCCTCGGTCGCGCATCCACGCCTACGTGCGCGACGCGCTAAGCCTCGCTGCGCGGGACCACGGCCCGTTCCACCAGCTCACGCTCTCCGACCTGCCGCCCGAGTGCGTCGCCCGCGTGCGCGAGCTCCACGATGAGCTGGTCGCCCCGCTCCGGTCAGCGGTCGACGCCTTCGGGGTGCGCGACACGACGGTCGTCACCGGGCTCGTGGTCGGTGCCATCTCGGCGGCCGTGCAGCTCGTCGACCACGGAGGTGGCCTGGACGAGACGACGGCGGCGACACTGAGCTTCATCGACGCGGGGCTCGACGCCGCGCTCTGAGGACTCGCTGCATCAGGTCGCACGCTCCGACGTTGCGCGGTGCCTCAGCCGCGAGGCACGTCATGGAGCGGGTCGCCGGCCGGGTCGCCAGGCAGGTCGGCGAGAACCCTGCGCAAGCGTGCCTTGCGCAGGTTCTCCCGGACGATCCACACCACATCGGGGTCACCGTGCAGGCGCAGCGTCGCGAACGCCACGACCCCTCGGGCCGGCTCGGCCGCCACTGCGACGCTCCAGCAGTAGCCGAGCGCCTGCCGCAGGGTCCGCACGTCGGCGTGACGACGCTGGTCCTCGGGCACCGCGAGCAGACCGGCGGTCGCCGCCGCGCACGCGTCGAGCGCTGCGCCCGCAGTCGTCGGGTTCCTCAGGAGGCGTGGTTCGCAGACGGCCGCGATCGCCGCCCGCCGGACCAACGGCCGCTCGTCCATGACCCAGTCGGCCACGATCGCCCGCAACCGTCCCGGGTCGGCGTCGCCGAGGCGCTGAAATGCGATCGCGACTGCCTCCCGGACCCGCCACGAGGGGTCGCACGCGTGCCCGCGCAGCTCGCCCGCGAGCTCGGCGGCGCCCTCGGTGAGCAGTCGGCCGAGGCCGACGACGCCGCAGCACCGCAGGTACTCGTCGGGGTCCGTCGCGAGCCGTCGCACGAGACCGGCGTCGCCGACGTCGCCGAAAGCGTCGAGCAGCTCGAGGTTCCCGCGCGGCCCGGGCAGCCCCGAGCGGGTCGTCAGGTATGCCGCCAGGTCGTCCGGGGCGAGCGCCTGCAGGTGTGTTCGATACTCCTCGCGCCGCGTCACGTGACCAGGCTAGAGGCGCCCGGCCGGCGACGACGGGGGGGGATCACTCGACCGGGCAGGCCACGCCCGTCGAGTGCACCGGGCAGTACCCGTTCGGGACCTTGTGCAGATACTGCTGGTGGTACTCCTCGGCGTAGTAGAACGGGCCGGCTTCCGCCGCGGGGCGGATCTCGGTGGTGATCTGGCCGTAGCCGTTGCGGGCGAGCTCGGGCGCGTAGAGCGCGCGCGTCGTCGCTGCGGCCTCGGCCTGCTCCGGCGACGTCGTGAAGATCGCGGAGCGGTACTGCGTGCCCACGTCGTTGCCCTGCCGGAAGCCCTGCGTCGGGTCGTGCAGTGTCCAGAACGTGCGCAGCAGCTCGGCCGTGGGCAGCACCGTCGGGTCGTAGGCGACCAGGACCGTCTCGGCGTGCCCGGTCATGCCGGTGCACGTCTCGTCGTACGTCGGGTAGGGCGTGAGACCACCCTGGTAGCCGACGGCCGTCGTGACGACCCCGGGAAGCTGCCACATCTCCTTCTC
>JAYTSH010000221.1:0-4014 GCA_043745755.1 Cellulomonas sp.
GGGGCGGCCTTGTCGACGGGCTCTACTTCCCGTGGGCTGCCGACGACGCCGTCGCCCGCAAGGTCCTCGAGATCGAGGGCATCGACCGCTACAAGGCGCACTTCGTGCTGGAGGGCGGGTCGATCGACGTCGACGGCGAAGGAACCCTCCTCGTCACCGCGGAATGCCTCTTGTCCCCCGGGCGCAACCCCGGCCTGACGCAGCCGGAGATCGAAGCCTTGCTCCGCGACCACCTGGGCGTCGACGTCGTCGTCTGGCTGCCGTCCGGCGTGTACCTCGACGAGACGAACGGCCACGTCGACAACTTCTGCCGGTTCGTCGAGCCCGGCAAAGTCATGCTGACGTGGACCGACGACCCGACCGACCCGCAGTACGAGCGGTCAGCAGCCGCCCTGAAGGTCCTCGAGTCGATCGTCGACGCACGCGGGCGCAGCATCGAGGTCGTCAAGATCCACCAGCCCGGTCCGATCTTCATCACCGCCGAGGAGGCCGGCGGCGTCGACTCGATCGAGGGCACCCTGCCGCGGGAGACCGGCGACCGGCTGGCCGGCTCGTACGTCAACTCCTACATCGGCAACGACGTCGTCGTGCTCCCCGTCTTCGGCGACCCGCACGACGACGCGGCAGTCGCCGCGTACACCGAGCTGTTCGCCCCGCGCCGGGTCGTCACCGTCCCGGGCCGGGAGATCCTCCTCGGCGGCGGCAACGTGCACTGCATCACCCAGCAGCAGCCCTCGGGTCGCTGACGCAGGCACGCCTCTTCCCCGCAGCTCCGCGGTCCACGTCCCGACCCCCGGCGACTCCTGGCCGTGCTCTGCCCTGCCCTCACACAGACGCTGCAAAGGACACGACCATGACCGCACGTGACTTCATCGACACGCAGGACCTCACGAAGGACGAGATCCTCGACATCGTCCACCTCGGGCTCAGCCTCAAGAAGTGCGTCCAGGTCGGCTACTTCCCGCCGCTGCTGCACGGCCGGACGCTCGGGATGATCTTCGAGCAGTCCTCGACGCGGACGCGGGTGTCCTTCGAGACCGCGATGTCCCAGCTCGGGGGGCACGCGCAGTACCTCGCCCCCGGCCAGATCCAGCTCGGCGGGCACGAGTCGATCGAGGACACCGCACGGGTGCTGTCCCGGCTGGTCGACGTCGTCATGGCCCGCGTCGCCCGGCACCAGACCGTCGTCGACCTCGCGAGGTACGCCACGATCCCCGTCCTCAACGGGATGTCGGACTACAACCACCCGACCCAGGAGATCGGCGACCTGATCACGATGGTCGAGCACCTGCCCCGCGGCAAGCGTCTCGAGGACTGCAAGGTGGTCTTCGTCGGTGACGCCACCCAGGTGTGCGCCTCGCTCATGATGATCACGACGAAGATGGGCATGGAGTTCGTCCAGTTCGGCCCCGAGGGTTTCCAGCTCCGCGACGAGCTGCAGCAGATCGGACAGCAGAACTGCGTCGTCTCGGGAGGCAGCGTGTTCGTGACCGACGACCCTCACAAGGCCCTCGAGGGTGCCGACTTCGTCTACACCGACGTCTGGTACGGCGACTACGAGGCCGAGCTCGGCGAGGCGGAGCGACTGGCCGCCTTCATGCCGAAGTACCAGGTGAACGCCGAGCTCATGGCGATCGCGAGCACGGGGGCGAAGTTCATGCACTGCCTGCCGGCGACCCGCGGCGAGGAGGTCACCGACGACGTCCTCGACGGAGTGCACTCGATCGCCTTCGACGAGGCCGGCAACCGCCTCACTGCTCAGCGCGCACTGCTCGTGTACTTCCTGCGCCCTGAGCTCTCGAACCCGATCAAGGTCGACGCGGCCAAGGCCGAGCTCGAGACGCTCCTCGCCGGGATCCTCTGAGGCGCGGGGATGTCACGCATCGTCATCGCCCTGGGCGGCAACGCGCTGGGCAGTACCGCCGAGGAGCAGCGGACCCGCATCGACGCGGCGACTCCGTCCCTCGTCGGCCTGATCTCCCAGGGGCACGAGATCATCGTCTCCCACGGCAACGGGCCGCAGGTCGGCGCCATCAGCCTCGCCTTCGAGGTCGCGTCGCGGCACACCGACCGGGTTCCGCCCATGTCGCTGCCCGAGTGCACGGCCATGAGCCAGGGCTACATCGGTTACCACCTGCAGCAGGGGATCGCGAAGGAGCTGCGACGGGTCGGCATGCCCTGGCACGTCGCCTCCGTCGTCACCCAGGTCGAGGTCGCTGCCGACGACCCGGCCTTCACGCACCCGAGCAAGCCCATCGGCGGGTTCTACGACGAGTCCGCCGCGCGGGCCATGATGGCCGCGCAGCCCGGGCTGGTCATGCTCGAGGACTCCGGGCGCGGGTGGCGGACCGTCGTCGCGTCACCGCGCCCGGTGGACATCGTCGAGCGGGACTCGATCCTCAACCTGCTCGACCACGAGTTCATCGTGGTCGCGTGCGGCGGGGGTGGGATACCCGTGGTCAAGGACGCGGCGGGCGACTACCACGGCGTGCCGGCCGTGATCGACAAGGACTTCGCGTCCTCGAAGCTCGCCGAGGTGGTCGGGGCCGACGTCCTGTTCATCCTCACGGCGGTCGACCGCGTCGCGATCGACTTCGGCACCCCCGACCAGCGTGACCTCGAGGACCTCGACCTCGTCACGGCGCAGCGCTACGTGGACGACGGGTGCTTCAGCGCGGGGTCGATGCTGCCCAAGGTGCAGGCCGCGATGGAGTTCGCCGCGAGCGGCCCTGGCCGCACGGCCGTGATCTGCTCCCTCGAGAAGGCATCGCTCGCCATGCGCGGCGAGAGCGGGACCGTGATCCACGGCGAGCTCTGATCTGACCGAGAAGTGCGCCATCGCCTCGCTTGAGTGACCGGCGGGAGCGGAGGACGCTGCCGGACGCCGACGCGGCGTCGACCACGCGACCGACGAGCGGAGCAGTCACGGTGGCGGCCTCCCAGGACCAGTTGTGCAGGACGTGCACGCGAGTGCCGTTCGGTCGGGTCGACGTGTGGACGGTGACGCTCGCCGGGACGTCCGCCCACGCCGCGAGCGGCTCTGGCACGAGCCACGTGGCGGCGGACGTCCTGAGCGCGACGAGCGGGAGCTGTCCGTAGCATCGGTCCCATGGCGCTCCTGCACAGGGCCGAGCTGCGGCCGTCGAAGATCGAGCTCGTCACGGGTTGGGCACCGAACCAGCGATGGTTCGAGGCGAGCACAGGAGCGGAGCTGACGAGCGTCGCATCGTTCCGCTTCGACGACCCCGAGGGCGAGGTCGGCATCGAGACACTGCTCGTCCGGGCGGGTGACGGCCCGGTGATGCAGGTGCCCCTGACCTACCGCGGGGCACCGCTCGAGGGCGCCGATGCGTGGCTCCTCGGCACCATGCAGCACTCGGTGCTGGGCCAGCGGTGGGCGTACGACGGCGCCGGGGACCCCGCGTACCTGACGGCAGTCGCGACCGCTGCTCTCACGGGCGGCCGCCAGGCCGACCAGTACGTCGACGTCGACGGCGAGCTGGTCTTCCGCGAGCCGACGGCTCTCGTCCGTGGCAGTGGCACGAGCGGCACGCCGGTGCCACGACCGGCTTCGGCCGACGCTGTGTCGATGCGGAACGAGCGGGGGTCGACCGTCGTGGCGGCAGGCGACCTGCGCCTCGTCATCGTCCGCACGCTCGGCACCGGCGGCCCCGCGGCTGCTCTCGACCGCGACGTGCCGTCGGCCGTGCTGACCGGCACGTGGTCAGGCCAGGTCGAGCCGCACCAGCTGGTCATCGTGCTGGCGTCCTGAACCCGGACGACCTGCCGTCTTCATCGGCGTCATCGTGGGATCCCCTCCGAGCTGAACCGTCGCTGGACCTCGGGGCGACCGTCGAGCTCAGCCCTGTGAGCGGTAGTCGTGCGCGCGGGCGACATACCGCGACGAGTTGCCGTGCAGGCCCTCGACCTCCTCGTCGGTGAGCTCGCGGCGCACCTTTCCGGGCACCCCCGCCACGAGCGAGCGCGGCGGGATCACGGTCCCCTCGAGGACGA
>JAYTSH010000222.1:0-5157 GCA_043745755.1 Cellulomonas sp.
GCACGAGTCGCTGGGGGTCGTCGTGCCGTGGTCCGAGCGGCTGTTCCAGTACACGCTCAAGGACGTCGCACGGCCCGTGTCCGGCACGCTCGTCGTCGACGGGGTCCGCCACGACGTGCCTCGCGACGGATCCTGGGCGGTGCTCGACCACGGCCGCGGCCGCTGGCCGTACTCGATGTCGTGGAACTGGGGTGCGGGCAGCGGCAGGCTCGACGGACGGGTCGTCGGCGTGCAGGTCGGCGGGCGCTGGACCGACGGCACGGGGTCGACCGAGAACGCGCTGCTCGTCGACGGCCGGCTGCACAAGAGCTCTGACGACCTCGTGTGGGAGTACGACCGCGCCGACTGGATCGCGCCGTGGCACGTCCACGACCGGTCCCGCGAACGCGTCGACCTCACGTTCGCGCCCTTCCATGAGCGAGCATCGCGGATGAACCTGCTCGTCGTCGCCGCCGAGACGCACCAGTGCTTCGGGGAGTGGTCGGGCTGGATGGCCGACGACGCGGGTTCGCGCGTGCGGGTCGACGGCGTGACGGGCTGGGCCGAGGAGGCACGCAACCGCTGGTGAGCCTGAGCTGCTCAGACTTCGCTGCGTCTCTGCCCCATCGACTCCTACAGGCTCCGCCGATCGAGCGCGTCCATGAGGACCTGGGCGTCCTTCGCGGCCTTCTCGGCCGTCGTGCGGGTGCAGAACGTGCCGTACTGGAAGAGCGACTTGTCGCTCAGAAGACGACCGAGCTTGCCAGCGAGACGCGTCCCGTCCGGTCGCACCTGCTTGAGCATGGCGACGGCCGCGCGATGGTCCTGGTCCGCTGGGCGCTCCCCCAGGGCGTTGCCGCACAACGCGTCACCGGCCGCGATGCCGGCGCTCACAGCGTTCGATGCGGCGACCTGCGCCTCCGACGACGGGCCCAGGTTGTCCCGGCACATGTCGAGCCGTTCGAGGACCACCTGCATGTGCTCGCGCGCCGTCGCGGCACGCTGCCTGACATCGCTGGCTGTCATCGTCTCTACGCGGGCCATGCGCCCCCCTTCAGTCGCTTCACGATGTCTGGACCCATGAACGTCTTCGCGTCCGCGATCCACGACCCGACCATCGGGTCCGCCTCTCGGACGAGCCGGTCGAAGTGCGCACGGGACGCCGGGTACACGTTCGTCTCGTTGCCAGTCGCGATCTGCACGTCGTCGATCAGTCGTGAGATGAGGGCGTCGACGGCCTGCTGCTCCGCCTGGTCGCGGGTGACGAGCAGCAGGTCGATGTCCGAGTCAGGACGGTTGTCGCCACGCGCGCTCGACCCGAACAGCGCCACGCTGGTGTGCTCGGCCTCGTCGGCACCGAGGCCGTCGCAGACCACGTCCCGGATGCGATCGAACAGCGCGCGCATGGCCCCGTCCGCGGCGAGCACGAGCTGTTCGATCGCGGGCCACAGCAGGTGCTGGCGGTTCGCCGTGTAGAGCACCGCCGGGGGCGCCGACTGCGCGTGGACGAGACCCTGCCCGACGAGCCGGCTGATCGCCAGCCGCACCCCAGGGTTGGAAGCGCTCGGGATGAACGACGCGACACGCGACCCGCTCAACGGCAGATCGGTGCGGGCCAAGACCTGCAGGACACGCCCTTCAAGGGTCGGGATCACGGCCGTGATCGCGTTGTTCAGGTCCATCCTCACCTCCACCGTCAACTGCTAGTAGAGTATCAGATCTGCTATTCGACTGGCAGATCTGATACTGCACTGGCAGAAGACGCACCAGTGCTTCGGCACATGGTCGGGCTGGATGACCGACGACGCGGGCACCGCAAGGGCTTGCCTTGGAGCGCACTGCAAGCAGCGGGCTGGACGCATGACCGACCTCAGGATCGCGCTCGGCACCATTCCGTTCGGGACGAGCGTCGACGACTCGACGTCCTTCGATCTCCTCGACCGCTTCGTGGGGGGCGGCGGGACCCGGATCGACACCGCGAACAACTACCCGTTCTGGGTCGATGGCGCGTCGGGCGACGAGAGTGGGCTCGCGCTCGGCCGATGGCTCGTCTCGCGGCGGACGCGCGACCGTGTCGTGCTCGGCACCAAGTGCGGGGGGCGCCCGACGAACGGTCGCACGCTCGACTCCACCGAGGGCCTCTCCGCGCCGGCGATCCGACATACGGTCGAGGGCAGCCTGCGGCGCCTGCAGACGGACTCGATCGACGTGTACTGGGCGCACGTCGAGGACCGCTCGATGCCGCTCGAGGAGACCGTCGGCGCGTTCGATGAGCTCGCCGCGCAGGGCGTCGTCCGCGAGGTCGGCGCCAGCAACCTGCCGACGTGGCGGCTCGAGCGCGGCCGGCAGACCGCACGCGCGCTCGGCGTCCAGCCGTGGACACACATCCAGGTGCGGCACACCTACCTCCAGCCGCGACCGGGCGTGCGGCTCCCCGAAGCCGGGCACACGCTCGTGACCCCCGAGATGCTCGACTACGTGTCAGTCGAGCCTGACCTCACCCTGTGGGCGTACAACACGCTGCTCGTCGGCGTGACGCGCGTCTCCCAGCTCGACGAGGCCCTCGCCGGGGCTCGGCTCGAGCTCGGCGACGACCTTCTCGCGCGGCTCGACGAGCCCGCCTGACGACGACCGCGGTCGCGTGGCGGTCCCGGCGTCCGCGCTCGTCTAGATCGGCTGGGTCGGCTGGGTCGGCTCAGGCTGCTGAATCGGCTCGGTCTGCTCGGTCGGCGTCGCGACTGTGCGCGCCCGCAGCTCGTCGGCGAAGCCACCGAGCAGCATGTCAAGGCGCTGCGGCCTGCGTTCGACGGGCTCGGCGCCGAGATCGGCCGTTGCGTCGTCGTCCAGGTCGCCGGTCATGTCGGCGGCGCTCGGATTCTGCGCGGGCTCGACGGACGGCTGCGCGAAGACGCGCCAGTCGAGCGTCGATCGGACCAGCCGCTGGTAGACGTGCGTGTCGAGGGGATCCCTCAACCATGCGTCGGCCGCCTCGGCGACCTGGCGCGCGAGGCGATCGGTCTCGTTGTCCACGTCGTCCTCCGGCTCGGGTCCCCGGATCGTAGTTCACGCCCCTCGACGGTCCATCAGAACACAGGCATCGTCGGAAGCACGCGGGTCGCGATCTCGATGATCCGCTCGGCCGCCGGCAATGCCTCATCGAGGTCCTCGCGAGATGCCACCGGCGCGTCCGCCGTCGGGTATTCGCTGTCGTTCCGGGTACGGCGCATCCAGTCGAACGGTGCCAGGTCGACGCCGAGAGGAGGGTGCAGCTGGGCACGGACTGCAACGAGCAGAACGGCGTGGCCGCCACCCCCACCGGTTGGCCGGAGCCCTTGGTTCACCAGGATCGCCGCGAGGGCCTTGCGTGCGGCGTCGTAAGTGAGCTGAAAGGAGCCGACTGGATCCACAACGGCGACGGTCCGTGCCGACTGCAGATGGACAATCGCTTGATCGAGCATGAGCTGGGCAAGTTCCCTGTTCGGTTGGACCTGCTGCAATCGCCCTTCAGCGATGAGGCCTTCGATCGATGTGCGTCCTTGCTGCCACCGTGCTGCATCAGCCATGAGTCAGTCCTGCTCCAGGGGGATCGTCGCGATCGGCAGCGCCCGAACCGTGCGGACGAACGCCGTGGAGCCCTCATCCCAGTCGATACCACTGACACGGGTGACGTTGACCTCGCGGTGCAGCTCCGGCTCTGCCGCACTGCCGATCTCGGCGAGCACCCTTCGAGGCGTCGTGCCGACCACCAGTACGTCGATGTCACGAGGCAAGCGTCCCGGTTCACCCGCCCGTCGTTCCGCCCAGGAGCCGTAGACATAGGCCTCACGGATCCCCTCGACACCGCGGAGCAGACGCCTCAGCACGGGGATCGGGCCGTAGGTGGCCGCAACGAGCTCCGTCAGCGGCCGCAACAAGGGGTAGTCGGGGTTGGCCCGAACGAGCCGTGCACGGCCGACGGATCGGTCGACGAGCACACCAGCGTCGATCAGCCGGACGACCTCGCGGTGCGCGACGGCCACCGCGGTTCCCGTGCGTCGTTGCACCTCAGTGATGCTGAATTCCTGGTCGGGTGCCAGCAGAAGCAGTGCAAGCACGTCACCTTGCGCGTCAGAGCGGAGGAACGGCGCAAGTGCCGACGAGGATGTCTTCACAAAACGCGATCATATCATCGCGTTATCGGATTTTAGCCGTCGACGGCGACCCGCCAGCCGCGTCGACGTCCGGGTACACGCCCACCGATGGAGTCAACGGCGCCCGGCCTCGCCGCACGAGCCAGTCTGTCCACCGAGATGCGAGAACGGCTGAGCGGGTCGCGTGACCACGATTCACACAGCGGCGATGAAGACAGCTGAGTTCCGACTGTTGGTGACAGCCCAGCCACCCCCGACAACCTTGTCACTCGGCACCGCGACGCAGACATTGCCGGTGATGGTCACGGAATCAAAGATCGCGCCGACGTCCGTCAAGTCGTTCGGGATGACGCCGCAGCTGTCGTCCGTTCCCGCCCCGTACGAGGTGCCGTCGTTGCCGACGTAGACAGTCGTCAAGCTCCACGCCGGGTTGGTTCCGCCGCTCGCGTCACCACCGTTCGCCTTTTCCTACTGCTTTGCCCACACGCCGCACGAGTTCTTGAAGTCCTGACCGGCCTTGAGGGTCACGCTCGGGAACCCACCCGTCGGGACGTCGTTCTCGATGATGTCGGCGCCGTTGCTCCCGGTGCGCAGGATGGCCCAATAGCACGTCGACGTCACGGCTTCGGCGGTCCGGTACGTGCCCGGCTCGATGTCGACGCCCACGGTCCACATGCCGTCTTTGATCTGGGACGCGGCTGCCTGCTTCTCGGCGCCGGTGACGGCGGCCTCGCGGGCGTCCAGGTCCGCCGACCGCTTGTCGAGCTGGGCGGAGCGGGCGTCGAGCTCGGTGGACTTCGTGGTCGCGGCGGCTGCGGTATCGGCGGCTGAGGCGTCGGCCTTGTCGGCGCGGTCCGAGGCCTCGGTGACGGCGGCCTTGGACTGGTCGAGCTGGGTGGACAGCTCCTTGTACTGGGTCGACGCGGTCGGGTCGGCTGCTGCGCCACCACCGCCGGCGCCGAGGCCCACGAGGAACGCGGCGACGATCGCGACGGGGATCCACCAGCGCCGCTTGCGTCGTGGCGTGGCCCCAGCGATCGGCGGTTCC
>JAYTSH010000223.1:0-6211 GCA_043745755.1 Cellulomonas sp.
CGGACCCCTCGCTCGTCAGTTCGGGATCGCCTCGGTGCAGCTGCACACCGCCGCCGTCGGCACGAACGCGACGATCGGCGGGCTCCCGCCGCAGGAGGCCGCGCGGCTGCGCGACCGGCTCGCGTCACGCGGCGAGGCGAGGTTGGCGGGGCTGTGAGCACCCCCGTGCCGGGAGTCCCGGCGTCGGCGACCGATCCCCGCGCCCCGGAGGTCGCGTGGCGCCGCATGCACCCCATCACCCCGGCGCTCAAGGGGTGGAAGGCGCTCGTCGCGCTGCTCGCGATCGTGGCCTACAACATGACCGACAACATCCGGAACATCGGCGAGCTGATGCAGGACGGCCGGTGGCGCTACGTCGTCGCCGTCGTGCTGGCGATCGCGGCCGTCGGGTTTGCCTACGCGACCATCGCGTGGCGCGTGACGAAGTTCGTCGTCGACGACGAGGCCGTGCACCTGCACACCGGCGTGCTGTTCCGGCAGCAGCGCCAGGCGCGCCTCGACCGGCTCCAGGCGGTCGACATCGTCCAGCCGCTGCTCGCCCGGCTCACGGGTCTTGCCGAGCTCCGGCTCGAGGTCGCGGGCGGTACCGGGTCGGCCGTCTCCCTCGCGTTCCTCAGGGAGTCGGAGGCCGAGGCGCTGCGGGCCGAGCTGCTCGCGCGCGCGGCCGGGATCCGCGTGCGACCGGACGAGGCTCCCGCGGCGCGCGCGCCTGAGCAGCCCGTGTTCGAGGTGCCGATGCCGCGCATGCTGGCGTCCACCCTCAGATCGTCGGCGACGGGCTGGTTCGTCGTGTTCGCCGTCGTGATCGTAGCGAGCGTCGTGGCGACCCGCCAGATCGCCCCGGTCTTCACGCTCGTGCCCGCGTTGCTCGGTGTCGGCGGGGCGATGTGGACGCGCGTCAACCAGGGCGCGAACTTCCGGGCCGCGATCTCCCCGGACGGCATCCGGCTGCGGCACGGGCTGACCGAGGCGCGCGCCCAGACCGTCCCACCTGGCCGGGTGCAGGCGCTGCGGTTCACGCAGGGCCCGCTGTGGCGAGGCCCTGACTGGTGGCGCGTCGAGATGAACGTCGCGGGATACGGCGGCGAGAAGAACCAGCAGACCGAGAACGTGCTGCTGCCGGTGGGTACGCGCGAGGAGGCCCTGCTCGCCCTGTGGCTCGTGCTGCCGGATCTGCAGGTCGACGACCCGCGCGCGCTGCTGGCCGCGGCGCTGGCCGGTTCGGGCGAGGCGGGCGGCTTCACCTCGGTGCCGCGTCGCGCGCGCCTGCTCGACCTCGTGGGCTGGCGTCGCCGCGGGTTCCTCGTCACCGACCGTGCGCTGTTCGTGCGCTATGGGCGCATCGTCCGCCACCTCGTCGTCGTCCCGCACGAGCGCACGCAGTCGCTTGCTCTCAAGCAGGGCCCGATCCAGCGCACGCTGCGGGTCGCGTCGATCGACGTGCACTCGACCGCTGGTCCGGTGCACCCGATGGTCGAGCACCTCGACGAGGACGTCGCCGCGGCGCTGCTCGACGAGCAGACCGAGCGGGCCCGCACTGCTCGCGCGGGCGCCGCTCCGGAGCAGTGGATGCGTCGACCGGAGGCCCCGTGACGTACGAAGGCCCGGCGGGGCGTCCGGGGCGCCTCGGCGTCGGCGTCGTGGGTGCGGGCCGGGTCGGTGCCGTGATCGGCAGCGCGCTGCGGGCCGCGGGGCACCCGGTGGTCGCGGTCAGCGCGGTCTCCGAGGAGTCGCGGGGGCGCGCCGAGACGATGCTCCCCGGGGTCCCGATCCTCGAGGTCGACGAGGTCGTCCGGCGCTCCGAGCTCGTGCTTCTCGCCGTGCCCGACGACGCGCTTGCACCGCTCGTCCAAGGCCTCGCTGGCGTGGGTGCCTGGCGGGCCGGCCAGATCGTCGTGCACACGTCGGGGCGGCACGGCGTCCGCGTGCTCGACCCCGCGCGCCCTGCCGGGGTCATCCCGCTCGCGCTGCACCCCGCGATGACGTTCACCGGCACCTCGCTCGACCTCAGCCGGCTCGTGGGCTGTGCGTTCGCGGTGACCGGACCGGGCCCGGTGCTCCCCATCGGGCAGGCGCTCGTGGTCGAGATCGGCGGGGAGCCCGTCGTTGTCGCGGAGGAGGACCGCCGGCTCTACCACGCGGCCCTCGCGCACGGCGCGAACCATCTCGTCGTGCTCGTGGCACAGGCCGGGCAGGCGCTCGCGGCTGCGGGGATCGAGGACCCGGGCCGCGTGCTCGGGCCGCTGCTCTCGGCCGCGCTCGACGGTGCGCTGCGCGCAGCGTCGACGTCCGTCGGGGCGATCACGGCCCTGACCGGTCCGGTCCGCCGCGGGGACGCCGACACGGTGCGGGATCACGGTGCGGTGCTCGACGAGCTCGGCGCACGTACCGGCGCGATCGACGTGGCACCGGCCTACCGGGTGCTCGCACGGGCCGCGACGCAGCGCGCACTCGCGGCGGGCCTCGTCGGGCAGAGCGCTGCCGTGCGGCTGCTCGACGCCCTCGACGCGCATGGTGCGGGCATGAGCGGCGGCGCCGACGCGTTGACGACGGAGGAGCAGCACGACCCGGGGACCGACCCCGGTGGCACGCGGGAGGACGACTCATGAACGCGCAGGACCGGCTTGAGGCCGCGGGCACCCCGACGCTCGCGCGCACGCGGGACGAGCTCGCCTCGGCGCTGGCCGCTCAGGGCGTCGCCGGGCACGCGGCGGCGCAGCCCACGGCAGACGGCCGCCACGGTCGGCTCCCCGCGCGCGCCGTCGTCATGACGATGGGTGCGCTCCACGGCGGGCACCTGGCCCTGGTCGCTGCGGCCAAGACCTCTGCCAAGCACGTCGTCGTGACCATCTTCGTGAACCCGCTGCAGTTCGGCCCGGGTGAGGACCTCGCCAGGTACCCGCGCGACCTCGCCGGCGATGTCGCGCTCCTGACCGGCCCCGGTCTCCTCGGCGCGGGCGACGTCGTGTTCGCGCCGTCGCCGGAGGTGGTGTACCCGGACGGTGACCCGGTCGTGCGGGTCAGCGCGGGACGGCTCGGCGAGGTGCTCGAGACTCTCGCTCGGCCGGGCCACCTCGACGGCGTGCTGACGGTCGTCCTCAAGCTGGTCCACCTGATCGGCCCGGACGTGGCGATGTTCGGGCAGAAGGACGCCCAGCAGGTCGCGGCGGTCCGGCGGATGGTCCGCGACCTTGAGGTGCCCGTCGAGGTCCGCGAGGTGGCGACGGTGCGGGACGTCGACGGGCTGGCGCTGTCGTCGCGCAACGCGTATCTCAGGCCGGCCGAGCGGACCCGAGCGCTCGCCCTGGGCCGCATCGTGCGCGCGGCCCACGATGCGGCCGACCGGCCCGGTGCGACCCCGGCCGACGTGCGGGCCTCGGCCCGCGCCGAGCTCGCCCGGGCCGACCTCGAGCTGGAGTACGCCGAGCTCGTCGACCCCGCGACCTTCGAGGCGGTCGACGACCGGTTCGTCGGACCGGCCGTGTTCGCCGTCGCAGCCCGGGTCGGCGTGACGCGCCTCATCGACAACGCGTGGGTCATGCTCGGTGACCCGACAGCGCACACCGCGACCGAGCGCACGGAGGTCTCCCGATGACATCGCTGCTCCGACCCATGCTGATCGGCAAGATCCACCGCGCGACGGTGACCCAGGCCGACCTGCACTACGTGGGCTCGATCACCGTCGACGCCGACCTGCTCGCGGCCGCGAACCTCCTGCCAGGCGAGCAGCTCGACGTCGTCGACGTGACGAACGGTGCGCGCCTGACGACGTACGCGATCGCGGGCGCGGCCGGGTCCGGCCAGGTCTGCATCAACGGTGCCGCGGCCCACCACGTCCACCCCGGCGACGTCGTGATCCTCATGGCGTACGGGCTGCTGTCGGACGCCGAGGCTCGCACCTACAGCCCGCACGTCGTGCTGGTCGACGCACGCAACAGCATCGTCGCGCGCGGCGACGACCCGGGCCAGGTGCCTCCCGAGTGGACGGCGGAGTCCGGCCTCGAGCCGAGCGGCGTGCCTTTCGGCGAGGGCCGCAGCCTGGTGCAGGGGTCGTCCTGGTGACGGTCCGCCTCGCCGCCCGCCTCGCAGCTCCGTCGCCCGGGTGGACGGCCCAGGCCGACGCGATCGTCGTCGGCTCCGGGGTCGCCGGCCTGACGGCTGCGCTCGAGCTGCGCACCCGCGTGCCGCACGTGCTGCTCGTGACGAAGGGCGTGCTCGCGTCGGGCTCGACCGTATGGGCGCAGGGCGGCATCGCAGCAGCGCTCGACCCGGACGACTCCCCGGCCGCTCACCTGCAGGACACGCTCGTCGCCGGCGCGGGGCTGTGCGACCCGCGAGCCGTGGAGGTCCTGGTCACCGAGGGTCCGGTGCGCGTGCGCGAGCTCGTCGGGCTCGGCGCGGTGTTCGACCGCGCGCCTGACGGTGCGATCGCCCTGACCCGGGAGGGCGGGCATCACGCGGACCGGATCGTGCACGCGGGCGGGGACGCGACGGGCGCGGAGGTCTCGCGTGCGCTGCTCGCCCAGCTCGAGGCGGTGCACAACGACCCGGGCATCGAGGTCATCGAGCACGCCCTGGTCCTGGATGTGCTGACCGGCCCGGCGGGACCCGACGGCCGGCCGGGTGCGGTGTGCGGCGTGACGCTGCACGTCATCGGGGCGGGCTCACGCGACGGGGTGGGTGCGGCGCTCGCGCCGGCGGTCATTCTCGCGACGGGCGGCATCGGACAGGTGTTCCGCTCCTCCACGAACCCGGTGCAGGCGACGGGCGACGGGATCGCGGCGGCGCTGCGCGCGGGTGCCGTGGTCGGCGACATCGAGTTCGTGCAGTTCCACCCGACCGTCCTGTGGCTCGGGGCGGGTGTCCGGGGGCAGCTCACGCTGGTCTCGGAGGCCGTGCGCGGCGAGGGTGCCTACCTGCTCGACACCGACGGCGTGCGGTTCATGACCGCGGTGCACCCGATGGCCGAGCTCGCGCCGCGGGACGTCGTCGCGCAGGCGATCGTCCGGCAGATGGCGTTGACCGACTCGGACCACGTGCTGCTCGACGCGCGCCACCTCGGCGCGGACTTCCTGCGGAAGCGGTTCCCGACGATCCACGAGCGGTTGCTCGAGCACGGCATCGACATGACGACCGACCTCGTTCCCGTCGCCCCCGCGCAGCACTACCACTCAGGGGGCGTCGTGACCGACCTGGTCGGCCGCACGACGGTCAGCGGGCTGTACGCGGCGGGCGAGGCGGCATGCACGGGCGTGCACGGGGCCAACCGGCTCGCGTCGAACTCGCTGCTCGAGGGGTTCGTGTTCGCCTACCGCGCGGCGCGCGACGTCGCCGCCCGGGTCTCGTCGGGCGAGCTCGTCCAGGCCGAGCCCGTCGAGCGGACCGGACCGGCCGCGCTCGTCGCGGGCGCCGCGCGCTCGCGCATCCAGCGCGCGGCGAGCGACGGCCCCGGGGTGGTGCGTTCGGCCGAGGGCCTGCTCGCAGCGGCCCACGTCCTCGCGTCGGTCCGGACCGACGCGCACCTCGCGCCTGGCGGCCCGGCAGGCACCTCGACGGGTCTGATCCCGGTCGTCGCCCGCCCGCAGGCGGCCGAGTGGGAGACCACCAACGTGCACCAGGTCGCCTCAGTGCTCACCGCGACCGCGCTCGAGCGCACGGAGAGCCGCGGCGGCCACTTCCGCAGCGACTACCCGGTGCCCGACCCTGCCTGGCTGCAGCGTCTCGAGGCGCGGCTGGACGCGGACGGCCGGCTCGTGACGCACCGGGTCATGGTTGGCTCATGAGCGGCCCGGACGACGCACCGCTCGACCCCGCGTGGATCACCCGCGCCGTAGCGACGGCGCTCGACGAGGACCTCGGCCCGGAGCCGGGCCGCGACGTGACGACCCAGGCGACGATCCCCCCGGGCGACCGCGGAGTCGCACATCTTGTCGCCCGCGCGGCCGGCGTCGTCGCGGGACTCGTCGTCGCCCCGGAGGTGCTCGCCCAGGTCGCGCGGCGGCTCGGCCTGCCGCCCGCGTCGTGTGAGCAGCGCGTCGCCGACGGCTCACGCGTAGCACGCGGTGACGTCGTGGCAGTCCTTGCCGGACCGATCCAGGTGCTGCTCGTCGCAGAGCGGACGCTGCTCAACCTCACGTCGCGCGCGTCGGGCGTCGCGTCGCACACCCGACGGTGGGCCGACGCGCTCGAGGGCACGGGCGCACGCGTGCTG
>JAYTSH010000224.1:0-3528 GCA_043745755.1 Cellulomonas sp.
GTGATGGGGATGAGGTGCGTCATCTCGCTGACCCGCGCGGACATGCGCTCGACCTGGACGCGGAACGCGGCGTTGCGGACGGTCATCCGGCGGCGCATCGCGGTGACGAGCAGCGCCGAGACCGGGACCGCGACGACGAAGACCGGGAGGAACTCCGGGACGCGCACCGCGGTGATGACGATCGCGCCCGCCAGCGTCGTGATCGCTGCCATGCCGGAGTCGAACGTCTGCCGCGTGCTCTCCACGACGTTCTCGACGTCGCGCACGATCTTCGCCTGCAGCACGCCGGCGCTGATCCTGCGGTGGTAGCCGATCGACAGCTCCTGCAGCCGGCGTGCCAGCGCCATCCGCAGGTCGGTCTCGACGGTCCGCACCGACACCGAGAGCTGACGCGTGTACACCCAGGTCAACGGATAGTTCTGCGAGATGAAGACCGCCATGAGGATGGCCGACCACCACAGGTCACGCAGCGGGCGGTGCTGCACGACGATGTCGATCACCTCGGCCGTGAGCAACGGCATGATCCACACGGGCGAGTGCTTGAGCGCGAACGCGAACGCCGCCAGCGCGAGGCGCCGCCGCTGCCCGGCGAACAGGTGCACGAGGGTGCGCACCGGCCGAGCGCCGTCGAAGTGATCCTCGAGCAGCTCGCTGGTGGCGGCGACCACCGTCACGACTCGGCCGGTCGGCTGCGCGCGACCAGGGCAGCGGCATAGAGCTCGCGCTTCGGGACGCGGGCCGTCGCCGCGACGTCGGCCACCGCGTCCTTGAGCCGCTCCCCGGCGTCCGCACGCGCCAGCACCTCCGCGACGAGGTCGGCCGTCGTGGCCGCGGGGTGCCCGACGTCGCCGCCGACCACGATCGCGATCTCGCCGCGCACCTCTCGCGCGACGGCCCAGGCCGCGAGGTCGGTGAGCGGTCCGCGCACGACCTCCTCGTACGTCTTGGTCAGCTCACGGCACACCGCGGCGGGCCGCTGGGCACCGAACGCGTCGGCCATCGCCGTGAGGGTCTGCGCGAGGCGGTGGGGTGCCTCGAAGAAGACCAGGGTGCGCCGTTCCGTCGCGAGCTCGGCGAGGGCTCGCGCTCGCTCGCCCGGCTTACGCGGCGGGAAGCCCTCGAAGCAGAACCGGTCGGTCGGTCGGCCGGAGAGTGCGAGCGCCGTGAGGACTGCGCTCGGACCGGGTGCGGCTGTCACCGGCAGGCCCGCCTCGACGGCCGCCGCGACGACCCGGAACCCGGGGTCGGAGACCGACGGCATGCCGGCATCCGTCACGACCACGACGGTGCCGCCGCCCCGGACGACGTCCAGCAGCTCACCCGCGCGCTCGCCCTCGTTGTGCTCGTGGTAGCTGACGACCCGGCCGCCGATCGTCACGCCCATCCGGGCGGCCAGCGCACGGAGCCGACGCGTGTCCTCTGCCGCGACAACCTCGGACTCCGCGAGGAGCCTGCGCAGCCGGGGCGAGGCGTCCTCGACGTTGCCGATCGGGGTCGCCGCGAGGACGAGCCGGCCGTGCGGCGGTGCGTCAGGGTTGGTCACGTCCGCAAGCCTGCCACCTCGCCGGCGACCCGGCCCGCACGCCTGCACCTGTCGCGACCGGTCGACGCGTTCCCCGCCCTCGGCTCAGCACATCCCCCTACGATGACCGGGTGCCGCGCACCCCCGACGACGACGAAGCCGTGCTTCCCGACCTCGTCCCCGCCTCGCCGCACGGGCCGGTCGAGGAGGCTCTTGGCGAGCCTGTCGTGGCCACCGAGACCCGGCTCCTGCGCCGCCTGCTCGGCGAGCGCACGCTCGCGCTCGACAGCACGCCGCGCGCGCGCCTCCTGGGCTGGCTCTGGCCGCTCGCCGTGACCGCCTTCGCCGCGATCGTGCGGCTGTGGGACCTCGGCCGACCGCACGTGCTCGTCTTCGACGAGACCTACTACGTCAAAGAGGCCTACTCGCTGCTGGTCCGCGGCTACGAGGCCGGGTGGGGCCAGGACCCCAACCCCCGGTTCGAGGCGGGCGACGTGAGCATGCTCGGGATCGACCCCGAGTACGTCGTGCACCCTCCTGTCGGCAAGTGGATGATCGCGCTCGGCATCCAGCTCGGCGGCGGTGTCACGAGCTCGGCGGCGTGGCGCCTCGGCCCGGCGATCGCCGGGATCATCGCCGTCCTCCTCATCGCCCGCATCGCGCGCCGGATGTTCGCCTCGACCGCGATGGGCACCACCGCGGGTCTCCTGCTGGCGATCGACGGCGAGGCGATCGTGCACTCGCGCATCGGCCTCCTCGACAGCTTCGTCATGCTCTTCGCGCTCGCCGCGTTCGGCGCGCTGGTCCTCGACCGTGAACAGGCCCGGCGCCGCCTCGCGCACCGCGCCGCCGCGATCCTCGACTCGGGGGCGGACCTCGGCTGGGGCCCGCGCCTGGGGTGGCGGTGGTGGCGGCTTGCTGCTGGGGTCCTGCTGGGTCTGGCCATCGGGACGAAGTGGTCGGGGCTCTACTTCCTCGCGGTGTTCGGCCTGCTCAGCGTCGTCTGGGACGCGACCGCCCGTCGCACCGCCGGCGTGCGTCCGTGGCACGTCGCGGCGCTGGTGCGCGACGCGATCCCCGCCGGGATCGCGATGGTCGTGCTCGCGTTCGCCACCTACCTCGCCTCGTGGTTCTCGTGGTTCCGCACATCGGGCGGCTACATGCGCCACTGGG
Source organism: Cellulomonas sp. (assembly GCA_043745755.1). Taxonomy (GTDB): domain Bacteria; phylum Actinomycetota; class Actinomycetes; order Actinomycetales; family Cellulomonadaceae; genus Cellulomonas_A. The sequence continues at coordinate 2,696 of JAYTSH010000224.1, forward strand.
CCGAGCAGAACCCCGGCCAGGGCGTCACCTGGCTGCCGAGCACGCTGCGCTCGCTGTGGAAGTACCACACCGACATGTGGTACTTCCACAACCACCTGGTCACCCCGCACTCGTATGCCGCGGCGCCCCTCGGGTGGATCATCCAGTGGCGCCCGACGTCCTACTTCTACCCGTCGTCGATCTCGGGACTCTCAGGAGACGCCGCGCAGCAGGCCTGCGGTGCAAGCTCGTGCTCGCAGGCCATCACGTCGCTGGGCAACCCGCTGCTGTGGTGGAGCGCCGCAGCGGCCATCCTGGTGGCCCTCGGCTATCTGGTGCTGGACCGCGACTGGCGTGCAGGCGCGGTGCTCTCGGGGATCGCTGCGGGGTGGCTGCCCTGGTTCGCGTACGCGCACCGGACGATCTTCACGTTCTACTCGATCGCGTTCACGCCCTGGGTCGTCCTGACCCTCACATACGTGCTGGGACTCGTCGTCGGGCCACGCGACGGCCAGGACCCGGTCCGACGCCGTCGTGCGATCGTATGGATCGGCGCGTTCGTGGCGCTGATCGTGCTGGTCAGCGCGTTCTTCTACCCGATCTGGACGGCCTGGGTCGTGCCGTACTCGTTCTGGCACATGCACATGTGGCTGCCCAGCTGGATCTGACCCTCAGGCCAGGCCGGGCACCCAGTCGACCTGCGGGCTCGCGTACCACGCGAAGCCCGCCCGGTCCCACACCGCCCCGTGCTGGGCGATCCGAGCCCGGAAGTCTGCCCAGTCGCGGTCCTCGGGCGCCGACCACGCGACCTCCGCGAGCGCGGCGAGCCGTGGCAGCAGCATCGTGGTGAGCTC
>JAYTSH010000225.1:0-3791 GCA_043745755.1 Cellulomonas sp.
GTCGTCGCCGAGGCGTTCGAGCGCCTGCGGGATGATCCGGCGCGAGTTGCCGCCGCCGAGGTAGAGCCGGTCCCAGCAGAACACGGGCCGCAGACCCTCCACGGCCCGCCGGACGCGACCGGACCAGCGCGGGTCGCCCAGCCTGGCCCGCTCGACATCGCCGATGTATGAGTCGTAGGTGGTGCCGCGTCGGATCGGTGCGTGCGAGAGCTCGAGGTGCGGGGCGAGCACTCCGCCGTCGAACAGAGCCGAGCCCAGACCGGTCCCGAGGGTCAGGACGAGCTCGACCCCGGTTCCCGAGATGACGCCGGCGCCGTGGACCTCGGCGTCGTTGAGGACCAGGGTCGGGACGCCGAGACGAAGCTCGAGCGCGGCGCGGATGTCGCAGCCGGCCCAGAGCTCGACGAGCGCCGGGTCGACACGGGTGTGGGGTCCCGCCGTGGTCACGTAGTGCGGGGTCGTGACGACGACGCCGTGCCGGATCATGCCCGGCATGCCGACGGTGAGCCGGTCGGCAGGGGGGAGCCGGGCGGCGATCTCGGCGACCGTCTCGATGAGCAGCGCAGGCGGGAAGGGGTAGGGGGTCGGCACCCGGAGCGGCGGCGCGTGCAACGTGCCTGCCGCGTCGAGGACCGACGCCTTGATGCCGCCGCCGCCGCAGTCGACGGCCAGCGTGAAGGCAGGTCGGTCGATCTGGGCGACCGGAGTGCTCGATGTCACCTGCTCACGGTAGCGGGGGCCGGAGCGGGCTACCGTGTCCGGCGTGACCACGGTACGGCTCCGACTCGACCTCGCCTACGACGGCACCCGGTTCGCCGGCTGGGCGGTGCAGCCCGCGCTGCGCACCGTCCAGGGCGTGCTCGAGGAGGCGCTCGCGACAGTGCTGCACCTCGACCACCTGCGGGTGAGCGTTGCCGGGCGCACCGACGCGGGCGTGCACGCGCGGGGTCAGGTGGCGCACGTCGACGTCTCGGTCGACACGTGGCTCGCGGTCCCCGGTCGGTCGTCGCGCACCGCCCAGGACGTCCTCGTGAAGCGGCTCGGGGGACTGCTGCCGCCGGATGTCGTCGTGCATCGCGTGAGCGTCGCGCACCCGGGCTTCGACGCCAGGTTCTCGGCGCTGGGCCGCCGCTACGTCTACCGAGTGTGCGACGACGCGATGCTGCGTGACCCGCTGCGGCGTTCGCACGTCCTGTGGCACTCCCACCGGCTCGACAACGAGGCGATGGACGCTGCTGCGCGGGCGCTGCTCGGACGCCACGACTTCGCGGCGTTCTGCAAGCCGCGCGTGGGGGCGACGACGATCCGCACTCTCGAGGTGCTGACGTGGCAGCGGCCCGTGGACGGGCCCGACGCGGGACTCGTCGTCGCCCACGTGCAGGCCGACGCCTTCTGCCACAGCATGGTGCGTGCGCTCGTGGGGGCGAGCCTCGCGGTCGGGGAGGGGCGGCGACAGGTGCGCTGGCCCGCCGACCTGCTCGCGGGCAGGCAGCGCGACCCCGGCAACGTCGTCGTGCCTGCCGTGGGTCTCACGCTCGAGGAAGTCACCTACCCGCCGGACGACGAGCTCGCCGAGCGCGCGGAACGCACGCGCGCGATCCGGTCCGCCGAGGATGTCGACTCGCTGCGCCGGGACCCGGACGCGGCGGTCGAGACCTGCTGAGGGGCCGACTCAGGCCTCGTCGCCCTCTGCCTCAGTCTCGTCGTCCTCGGTCGTGCTGTCCTCGTCGATGAGATGTACCGCTGCCTCCTCGGCGCTGGCGGCACCGCCCGAGATCCCTGCGTCGATCGCGAACTCGTCGTTCTCGCCCGCCTCGACGGCGCGGTCGTCCACGACGAGCCGGCCCGCACGGTCGGGCTCACGCGCCGGGTCCAGGCGCGGGTGGACCTCCCAGACCTCGGGCTCCTCCTCCCCGAGGCGCTGATCGAGCGTCTCGCGGTGCAGCTGCTCCCACGCGGTCTCGCCGTGGTGGTTCGTGCGCTCCCGCTCCGGCGCGACGTACCCCTCGTCGAGCAGGTCGTCGACGCCGCGGTCCAGGAGCATGTCCTCCATCGGCAGCTGGTCGCTGTCGCCCTCCGAACCACCGGTCAGGTCGTTGCCCGCGGTAGGCGTGTCGTCGCTCATGACTCCACGATGGCACCACACGGGCCATCGTGCGCGGTCGATGAGTTCGACGCGCTCGTGCGGCGCCAGCGACACTGGTCGGCGTGGGACACCTCGACATCAGCGCTGTCAGCTTCTTCCTGCCCGACGGGCGCACCCTCCTCGACGAGGTCGACCTGCGCGTGGCCGACGGCGCCAAGGTGGCGCTCGTCGGGCCCAACGGTGCTGGCAAGACCACGCTCCTGAGGATCGTGGCAGGCGATGAGGTCGCCCACGGCGGCACCGTGGTGCGCAGCGGCGGGCTGGGGATCATGCGACAGATGGTCGGGCGCATCGACGACGGGCGCTCGATCCGCGACCTGCTCGCGTCGCTCGCCCCAGCGGGCGTGCGTGACGCCGCCGTCGAGCTCGCGGCGGCGGAGACCGCGATCATGGAGCTCGACGACGAGCCCTCGCAGATGCGGTACGCGACCGCGCTCGTCGACTGGGCCGACGTCGGCGGCTACGAGGCCGAGGCCGGCTGGGACAAGGTCACCGACGCCGTGCTGTCCATCGGTTTCGACGCGGCGCAGCATCGCGAGGTGCGCAACTTGTCCGGTGGGGAGCAGAAGAGGCTGGTCCTCGAGGCGCTGCTGCGCGGACCCGAGGAGGTCCTGCTGCTCGACGAGCCGGACAACTACCTGGACGTGCCGACGAAGCGTTGGCTCGAGGCCCAGCTGGCGGCCTCGCCCAAGACCGTGCTGTACGTGAGCCACGACAGAGAGCTGCTCGCGCACACCGCGACCCAGATCGCCACGCTCGAGCCGACGGCGTCCGGGTCGAGCATCTGGGTGCACGGCGGCGGCTTCGGGAGCTATCCCGAGGCCCGCGAGGACCGGCGCACGCGCCTCGAGGAACTTCTGCGGCGCTGGGACGAGGAGCACGCGAAGCTCAAGGAGCTCGTCTTCACCCTGAAGAACAAGGCCGCCTTCAACGACGGGCTCGCGTCGCGCTACTCCGCGGCCCAGACGCGGCTGCGGAAGTTCGAGGAGGCGGGTCCGCCGCAGGTCATGGCACGCGAGCAGAACGTCCGGGTGCGCCTGCGCGGCGGGCGCACGGCCAAGCGGGCAGTCGTCGCGACCGGCCTCGAGCTGACCGGCCTCATGAAGCCGTTCGACCTCGAGGTGTGGTTCGGCGAGCGCATCGCGGTCCTGGGCTCGAACGGCTCCGGCAAGTCGCACTTCCTCCGTCTGCTCGCGACCGGCGGCTCCGACCCGTCACCCGAGCACGAGCCCGCGGGCGACGTGGACCTGACCCCCGTCGCCCACACCGGCCGTGTCGTGCTCGGGTCGCGGGTCCGGCCCGGCTGGTTCGCGCAGAACCACGACCACGCGGAGCTCGTGGGGCGCACGCTGCTGGAGATCCTGCACCGCGGCGACGGGCACCGGGCGGGCATGGGGCGTGAGCCGGCCAGCAAGGCCCTCGACCGCTACGAGCTGGTCGCGGCGGCCGAGCAGGCGTACGAGACGCTGTCCGGTGGGCAGCAGGCGCGGTTCCAGATCCTGCTGCTCGAGCTGGGCGGCGCGACGCTGCTCCTCCTCGACGAGCCGACCGACAACCTCGACCTGCACTCGGCCGAGGCTCTCGAGGCCGGACTCGAGGCATTCGAGGGGACGGTCATGGCGGTGACGCACGACCGGTGGTTCGC
>JAYTSH010000226.1:0-3993 GCA_043745755.1 Cellulomonas sp.
GACACCCCGGTGACGATCGCGATCATGGTCCTGACCATGACGGCCCGCACCGGCCTGATCATGTGGCTCGGCGAGCTGATCACCGAGCACGGCGTCGGCAACGGTATGTCGCTCCTCATCTTCACGTCCATCGCTGCGCGCTTCCCGACCGCCCTCTGGTCGATCGCCGGCGGCGCCGGCGGCGTCGGCAAGTTCATCGTCGTGATGGCCGTCGTGATCCTCGTGGTGGCCCTGGTGGTCTTCGTCGAGCAGTCGCAGCGCCGCATCCCTGTGCAGTACGCCAAGCGGATGGTCGGGCGGCGCATGTACGGCGGCACCAGCACCTACATCCCGATCAAGATCAACATCGCCGGTATCATCCCGGTGATCTTCGCCTCGTCGCTGCTCGCGGTCCCGGGCCTCATCGCCCAGTTCGCGGACAAGACGCAGGGATGGGTCGTCTGGCTCACCGACAACGTGGCCACATCGAGCGCACCGCTGCACCTCGTCCTGTACTCGCTCCTGATCATCTTCTTCTGCTACTTCTACACGGCCATCACGTTCAACCCGGACGAGGTCGCCGACAACATGAAGAAGTACGGCGGGTTCATCCCGGGCATCCGCGCGGGCCGGCCGACCGCGGAGTACCTCGACTTCGTCATCTCGCGGATCACGGCGCCCGGGTCGATCTACCTGGCACTCGTCGCGCTGATCCCGACGATCACGTTCATTCTGCTGGGCGTGGGGACGAACATCCCGTTCGGCGGGTCGTCCATCCTGATCGTCGTCGGCGTGGGTCTCGAGACCGTCAAGCAGATCGAGTCGCAGCTCCAGCAGCGGCACTACGAGGGGTTCCTGCGATGAGTGCACGCCTGGTCCTCCTTGGCCCGCCCGGAGCCGGCAAGGGGACGCAAGCAGTGCGGCTCGCCGCGCGCCTGGGCGTCCCGGCGATCTCGACCGGTGACATCTTCCGAGCGAACATCAAGGGCGGCACGGCTCTGGGCCGCAAGGTCCAGGAGTACACGACCGCCGGCGCGCTCGTCCCCGACGAGCTCACGAACGCGATGGTCCGGGACCGGCTTGCCGAACCCGACGTCGAGGGCGGCTTCCTGCTCGACGGCTACCCGCGGAACGTCGCGCAGGTCGCGGAGCTCGACGACATCCTGACGTCGACCGGCCGGTCGCTCGACGTCGCTGTCGAGATCACGGCGGATGCCGCAGCAGTCGTGGCGAGGCTTCTCAAGCGCGCTGAGATCGAGGGACGGGCCGACGACACCGAGTCCGTCGTCCGCCACCGGCTCGACGTCTACGCGGAGCAGACGGCGCCCATCGCGGGCGTGTATGCATCGCACGACCTGCTCGTCCAGGTGGACGGCATCGGCGCGGTCGAAGCGGTGACGGCGCGCCTGCTCGCGGCGATCGCCCCGTACGTCGCCTGACGCAGGTAGGCGTCGTCATGTTCGGCCAGGAACGGATCGAGCTCAAGACGCCCGACCAGGTGCGGGTCATGCGCCGTGCGGGGCTCGTCGTGGCGGACGCACTCGACGCGGTACGTGCGCAGGTCCGTCCGGGGATGACGACCGCCGACCTCGATGCGGTCGCCGCGGAGGTCATTGCAGCAGCGGGCGCCACGCCGTCGTTTCTCGGGTACGACGGGTATCCCGCAACGGTGTGCGTGTCGGTGAACGACGAAGTCGTCCACGGTATCCCCGGTCCCCGCGTGCTCGAGCCGGGCGACATCGTCTCGATCGACTGCGGGGCGATCGTCGACGGGTGGCACGGCGACTCTGCGCTGACCCTGGTCCTGCCAGATGCCGACCCCGCGGATGTCGCGCTGAGCGACGCGACCGAGCGCGCGATGTGGGCCGGCATCGCCGCGCTCGCATCGGCCGACCGGCTCGGGGCCGTGGGCGAGGCCGTGGAGGACGTCGTCGACGCGACGGACACCGCTCTCAACGACGGCATGCGCTACGGGGTCGTGGAGGAGTATGTGGGCCACGGGATCGGCACCGCGATGCACCAACCCCCCGACGTGCTGAACTACCGCGCCCGGGCGCGGGGGGCACGTGTGCGCCCGGGCCTGTGCGTGGCCGTCGAGCCGATGCTCACCCGGGGGACCCAGTCGACCCAGGTGCTCGAGGACGGCTGGACCGTCGTCACGGCCGACGGCTCTCGTGCCGCGCACTGGGAGCACACCGTCGCCGTTCTCGGGTCCGGGATCTGGGTCCTTACCGCTCGGGACGGCGGCGCCGCGCGGCTCCTGGAGCTCGGCGTCACGGTCGCACCGCTCGACTGACCATCGCGGTTCTGCCGGATCTCGGCGCGTCTTTCGGTCGATGCGCTGGTCCTCGTGCCCGCAGGGTGCCGCCAGCGCTCCCCGCCCTGGCCACGCGCAGTTCGCACCGAGAAGTGACGTGCGTCACTATGGGCGAAACGCCCGCATATGTCCGCTCGGTTGGCTATGCTCCGAACTGCGCGAGGCGACCAGTCTGCGCACCGGGCACCCGTTGACCTCGCACTCCGTGACGCCTGGCGAGGGGCGCGCTCGCCCGCTCGCTGGAGTCACGCGCGCCGAGGGGGCGGTGCCCATCGGCAGGTCGGTCGGCGCAGCGGTGCGCCGAGTCGACTCACATCGTGGTGATGGGTGAGACATGCGTTGCGAGTTATTCACGCCAGTCGGCGACAAGGGTCAGCGGGGCACACGCGGAGGGTCCCGCCTGGGCGCCCTGGCGGTGACGACGGTGCTGGGTTTGGCAGTCATCGTCAGCGCAGCGCTTCCCGCGAGCGCGACGCGCGCAGGGGACGAGCGACACGGCGGTGACCGAACGCCGATCACCGTCTCGTGCCAGGTCGTGGTATCCACCGTGGCCGGTGGCGTGGCGACGTTCACGGTCGGGCCGCGGGGGTGCGAGGGCCGGACCCCACCACTGTCGTTCTCGACCTACACGCTGAAGGACGGGCTGGTCCAACCCTTCGTCTCGCAGGTGGCATTCGCTCATGCGGCCGGCAACGGCACCTCCTACGGTGTCGGGAGCTACACGCTCGAGGCTGAGCTGCCCACGTGCAACTGGCAGTCCGACTTGTACGTCGGCCAGAGCCAGCTGAGCGCTCCCCACATCCACCCGATCAGCGGCATGAACGTGGGATGGGACTTCCGCGAGGGCAACATCTGCGCGCCGGCCGCCATCCCGTCGCCGTCTGCGCCGGCGCCCACGGACACTCCGGCTGCGACCCCGGCGCCCACGGACACTCCGGCTGCGACCCCGTCGCCCACGGACGCTCCGGCTGCGACCCCGTCGCCAAGCGTGACGTCGACTGCGATGCCCCGCGTGACGCCGACTGCGACGCCCAGCGTGACGCCGACCGCGACCCCGACGTACCTCTCCGAGGTGCTCAGCGCCGGGGCGCCCACCCCGACGCCCTCGCCGTCGACGACCTACGTCTCCGAGGTGCTCGATGCCCAGGCGAACCTCGCCGCGACCGGCTCCTCGACGGGACCGGTGCTCGGCGGAGCCGTGGTGCTCCTCGTCGCCGGCGGACTGCTCGTGATGCTGCGTCGCCGTTCCGGTCAGCGCTCCTGACCCTGACCGGCGGGCGTGCTGCGCCGCCTTGACGTCGAAGCCGCCGGGATTCCTCGATCCCCGGCGGCGTCGGCGTTCGCACGTCGGCGTCCGCCGGGAGCATCCGCCACCCAAGATGTTCCGGTCGGTCCTGCCGGTCCTGCCGGTCCTGCCGAGGCATCGGGCGTGTTCCCTGTGCCGTTTCGTCCGGGCCCACCGATGGCGTAGAATCGCCCGTTGGGTGTGTGTGCCCTGTGCTGTCCTGGCCCGGTGATCGGCCCGGCGCTGGTTGCTGCACATCGACGTTCACCACCCTGCACGAATCCACGGTACGCACGAGTCGTCTCATCGTGGTCGACGTGGACTGGTTCATCCATCAGAGAGTTAGCGGAGGATATGGCAAAGAAGGACGGTGTCATCGAGATCGAAGGCAGCGTTGTCGAGGCCTTGCCGA
>JAYTSH010000227.1:0-4462 GCA_043745755.1 Cellulomonas sp.
GAGTCGGCCACGATGCTCGCCACCGTGCTCCACCTTCATCGCGGCACGCCGTACGTCTACCAGGGTGAGGAGCTCGGGATGACGAACGCGCACTTCACCCGGTTGGACCAGTACCGGGACATCGAGTCGCTGCGCTATGTCGAGGAGGCCCGCGCGCTGCGGCACGTGACCGACGACGAGCTCTTGGCGGACCTTGCGGCCATGAGTCGCGACAACGCGCGCACGCCGGTCCAGTGGGACGGGTCGCCGCACGCGGGGTTCACGACGGGCACACCGTGGCTCCCGGTCAACGCGAACTACGAGAGCATCAACGCTCGGGCCGAGCGGGCCGACCCGCGCTCCGTGTTCCACCACTACCGTCGGCTGATCGCGCTGCGGCACGACGACCCGGTCGTGGCGCTCGGCGACTTCACGATGCTCCTGGCGCACGACGAGCAGGTCTACGCGTTCACTCGCGGGCTGGACGGTGTCGAGCTCCTGGTGCTCGGCAACTTCACGGGCGAGGAGCGGGCGGTGTCGCTGGAGGGCTGGGGTCCGGACGCTCGCGGCGACCCCGTGCTCGGCAATTACGCCGACCTTCCGGACGGCGAGATCGTCCTGCGGCCTTGGGAGACCCGGGTGTACCGCCGCGTCCGAACTGCGGGCACATGAACCACGATGTGAGACACCGAGGTCGGAAGGTGACATCGGGGCGACGGGCGGCGTAGAGTCCCATGCGTGCAGACGATCTTCCTCGTAGTAGTTACCCGGCGCGCCGACTGAGGCATCGCGTCAGGCCTCGTCAGCGCGTTCACCCCTCGATCAGCCCGTGCCAGGGCCGAGGGGTTTTTTCATGCAAGCACCCGGCCGGGCGCCCAGCCAGGCAGGTCGCACCACCCGAGCTCCACCCGTAGCGAAGCCAGGGAGAAACATGGTCCAGGTCCCCCACCCGGCGCCTCCACGCACGCCGACCGCGGCGCAGTCGTCCCCACGTGCAACCGTCGAGGCGCGTCCCGCGGAGCCGAGCGCCTCGGCCGCGCCCACGTCGGTCACGGCGATCGGGCCCGAGCGTCTCAACGGGGCGCAGTCGGTGGTCCGATCGCTCGAGGAGGCCGGCGTCGAGGTCGTCTTCGGGATCCCTGGCGGGGCGATCCTGCCCATCTACGACCCGCTCATGGACTCCACCCGGCTGCGGCACATCCTCGTGCGGCACGAGCAGGGCGGCGGTCATGCCGCGTCCGGCTACGCGCACGCCACGGGTCGCGTCGGTGTCTGCATGGCAACGTCGGGTCCGGGCGCCACGAACCTCGTCACCCCGATCGCCGACGCCAACATGGACTCGATCCCGATGGTCGCCATCACGGGTCAGGTCAGCGCGCCGATGATCGGCACGGATGCCTTCCAGGAGGCTGACATCGTCGGCATCACCCTGCCCGTGACCAAGCACAACTTCCTAGTCACCAACGCGGACGACATTCCGCGCGTGATCGCGGAGGCGTTCCACATCGCAGCGACCGGACGCCCCGGACCCGTCCTCGTGGACATCGCCAAGTCCGCGATGCAGGCCGACACGACCTTCAGCTGGCCGCAGACGCTCGACCTTCCGGGCTACCACCCCGTGACCAAGCCGCACGCCAAGCAGATCCGTGAGGCCGCCCGGCTGCTCGCGACGGCACGCCGACCCGTCCTGTACGTCGGGGGCGGCGTGATCCGGTCGGGCGCGTCGGCCGAGCTGCGTCAGCTCGTCGACGCGTCGGGCGCGGCCGTCGTCACGACCCTCATGGCCCGGGGCGCGCTGCCGGACTCGCACCCTCAGAACCTCGGGATGCCCGGCATGCACGGCACGGTCCCGGCCGTCGCGGCGCTGCAGAAGGCCGACCTCGTCGTGTCGCTCGGCGCGCGCTTCGACGACCGTGTGACGGGCAAGCTCTCGAGCTTCGCGCCGCTCGCGACGATCGTGCACGCCGACATCGACCCGGCCGAGATCGGGAAGAACAGGGCCGTCGACGTCCCGATCGTCGGCGACCTGCGCGAGGTGCTCGCGGACCTCCTGCCCGAGCTCGCGCGCGAGCACGTGCAGCACGGCAAGCCGGACCTCGGTGGCTGGTGGAAGCAGATCGACGACTGGCGCGAGACGTTCCCGCTCGGCTACGACGAGCCTGCGGACGGCCACCTCGCGCCGCAGCACGTGATCCAGCGAATCAGCGAGCTCTCGGGACCGGAGTCGATCTTCGTCGCCGGCGTCGGGCAGCACCAGATGTGGGCGTCGCAGTTCATTCGGTTCGAGCGGCCGAACTCGTGGCTCAACTCCGGCGGCCTCGGCACCATGGGCTATGCCGTGCCGGCCGCGATGGGCGCGAAGGTCGGCCAGCCCGACCGGACGGTCTGGGCGATCGACGGCGACGGCTGCTTCCAGATGACCAACCAGGAGCTCGCGACCTGCACGATCAACGACATCCCGATCAAGGTCGCGGTCATCAACAACTCGTCGCTCGGCATGGTCCGCCAGTGGCAGACGCTGTTCTACTCCGAGCGGTACTCCAACACCGACCTCCACACCGGACACGGCACCGTGCGGATACCGGACTTCGTCAAGCTCGCAGACGCGTACGGGTGCGTCGGCCTGCGGTGCGAGACGAAGGCCGACGTGGACGCGACCATCAAGCGAGCGCTCGAGATCAACGACCAGGCCGTCGTCATCGACTTCACCGTCTCGCGCGACGCGATGGTGTGGCCGATGGTCGCCGCCGGAGTGAGCAACGACAAGATCCAGTACGCGCGGGGCATCAGCCCGGCGTGGGACCGCGAGGACTGAGAGGACCCGTCATGACCCGCCACACCCTGTCCGTCCTCGTCGAGAACAAGCCCGGCGTGCTGACGCGCGTCGCGGGGCTGTTCGCCCGGCGCGCGTTCAACATCCACTCGCTCGCGGTCGGCCCGACCGAGCACGACGACGTCTCGCGCATCACCGTCGTCGTCGACGTCGATGCGCTGCCCCTCGAGCAGGTCACGAAGCAGCTCAACAAGCTGATCAACGTCCTGAAGATCGTCGAGCTCGAGGACGCGTCCTCGGTCCAGCGCGAGCTCATGCTCGTCAAGGTCCGTGCCGATACGACCCAGCGCACGCACGTCCTCGAGGTCGTGACGCTGTTCCGGGCTCACGTCGTCGACGTCGTCCCCGACGCGGTCACGGTCGAGGCCACGGGAAGTCCCGCCAAGCTCGCCGCGCTGCTCGCCGCGCTCGAGCCGTTCGGCGTCCGCGAGATCGTGCAGTCCGGCACCGTCGCGATCGGCCGTGGCGCGCGGTCGATCACCGATCGCACGCTCGAACGGGTCGCCCGCACCGCCTGAAGACCCGCACCCGCACGTCACACCCACCACCGCTACACCTCAAGGAGATCCACCATGGCTGAGCTGTTCTACGAGGACGACGCAGACCTGTCCATCATCGCCGGCCGCAAGGTCGCTGTCATCGGCTACGGCAGCCAGGGTCACGCGCACGCGCTCAACCTGCACGACTCCGGTGTCGACGTCCGGGTCGGCCTGCGTGAGGGGTCGCCGTCGCGCTCCAAGGCGGAGGACGCGGGCCTCCAGGTCCTGCCGGTCGTGGACGCGGTCAAGTGGGCCGACGTCGTCGTCATCCTCGCGCCGGACCAGGTCCAGCGTCACCTGTACCGCGACGAGATCGCGCCCAACCTCAACCCCGGGTCGGCTCTCGTCTTCGGCCACGGCTTCAACATCCGCTACGGCTACATCAAGCCCGAGCCGGGTCTCGACGTCGTGATGATCGCCCCCAAGGGCCCCGGGCACCTCGTGCGGCGCGAGTTCGTGGACGGGCGCGGCGTGCCGGTCATCGTCGCGGTCGAGCAGGACGCGTCGGGCGGCGCGTGGGAGCTAGCGTTGTCGTACGCCAAGGCGATCGGCGGCCTGCGCGCTGCCGGGATCAAGACGTCCTTCACCGAGGAGACCGAGACCGACCTGTTCGGTGAGCAGGCCGTCCTGTGCGGCGGCGTCTCCCAGCTCATCCAGTACGGGTTCGAGACGCTCACCGAGGCCGGCTACCAGCCCGAGGTCGCGTACTTCGAGGTGCTGCACGAGCTCAAGCTCATCGTCGACCTCATCCACGAGGGCGGGATCACCAAGCAGCGCTGGAGCGTGTCCGACACGGCCGAGTACGGCGACTACGTGTCCGGGCCGCGCGTCATCACACCCGACGTGAAGGAGAACATGAAGGCCGTCCTCGGGGACATCCAGAACGGGGCGTTCGCGAAGCGCTTCATCGACGACCAGGACGCCGGCGCCCCCGAGTTCAAGTCGCTGCGCGCCAAGGGTCAGGCCCACCCCATCGAGCCGGTCGGGCGCGAGCTGCGCAAGCTGTTCGCCTGGGTCAAGCCGTCGGACACCGACTACGTCGAGGGTTCTGCCGGGCGCTGATGCTCGGCTCGGCGCTCGATCGCGGCGTGGGGGGGGCCCGTCGGGGGGG
>JAYTSH010000228.1:0-2460 GCA_043745755.1 Cellulomonas sp.
GGCTGACCGGGCACGGGGTCCCGTTGACGTACGACGGCGTGGAGGTTGCGGCGAACGTCGTGATGTTCGTGCCGTTCGGCGTGCTCGGAGGGCTGCTCGCGGCGCGTTCGCGCTGGTGGGTGGTCGTCGTGGCCGGCTGTGCGACCTCATCGGCGATCGAGACGAGTCAGCTGCTCTTCCTGCCCACCCGTGTCGCGACGCTCCACGACGTGGCCCTGAACACGCTCGGCGCGGCGATCGGCCTGGTCAGCCTCGCACTCGCGTCGACGCGGGGAGCGACTGCCATGCCGACCACGCGCTCCGCAGGGTCGCCTCGAGACCGGACTCGGCGCGCCACCCCAGGACCGTCCTGATGCGGTCGACCGTCGCGACCGCGCTGGGCGCGTCGCCCGCTCGACGCGCCGCCACGATCGGGGTGGCGTCCAGGCCCGTGACCCGGCCGAGTGCCGCGACGACCTCCAGCACGGAGGCCCCGACCCCCGTGCCGACGTTCAGCACGTCGAAGCCGGCGCTGCCGGCCGCGGCGGGTCGGTCGAGGTGCTCGAGCGCGGCCGTGTGCGCGCGGGCCACGTCGCGCACGTGGACGAAGTCCCGCACACAGCTGCCGTCCGGCGTCCGGTAGTCCGTTCCGAACACCTGCGGAGCCTGCCCACGCACGAGGCGTTCGAGCACCATCGTCACGAGGTTGAGCACCTCGGGGTCCCCCAGGTCGTCCCAGCCCGCGCCTGCGACGTTGAAGTACCGCAGCGCGACACCGCGCAGCACACCGGCCCGGGCGGCGGCGCGCACGAGCCACTCCCCCGCGAGCTTCGTCTCGCCGTACGGGTTGAGCGGCACGGTCGGTGAGTCCTCGGCCACGACCGCGGCCGTCGGCTCGCCGTAGACGGCCGCGGACGACGAGAACACGAGTCGGTCGGCGCCCGCGAGCGCCATCGCCGCGATGACGTTCGCTGTCCCGCCGACGTTCTGCTGGTAGTACCAGGCGGGTCGCGCCACCGACTCGTCGACCCGCTTGCGTGCGGCGAGGTGGACCACCCGGCGCACCTGTGCCGCTGCCATCGCCTCGGCCAGCACGTCGACCGCGCGAGAGTCGGCCAGATCGACCACGACGAGGGACGCATCGCCGATGCGTGCGGCGTCGCCCGTCGACAGGTCGTCCGCGACGACGACGCTTTCGCCCGCGGCCTGCAGAAGCCGCACGACGTGCGCCCCGATGTAGCCGGCTCCGCCGGTGACGAGTGTGGACATGCGCGCAGACTAGCGACGCGAACGCTGCAGGCGCGCGTCCCGGCCCCTCAAGCGCCGAAACCGCACGTGCGGCCCGTCCCGGTGGTGCCGGGCGGATGCACGTGCGGTCTCGGTGGCGTGCCGGTCTTCAGATGCCCAGAGCTGCCTTGATGGGGCCGAGCGTGAAGTAGAAGACGAAGAGGATGGCGGCAACCCACATGAGCGGGTGGATCGCCTTGATCTTGCCGACCGCGACCTTGATGACGACGAACGCGATGAAGCCCGCGCCGATGCCCGCGGTGATCGAGTAGGTGAACGGCATCAGGATGATCGTGAGGAACGCGGGGATCGCGACCTCGTAGTTCTTCCAGTCGATCCCGGACACCTGCATGACCATGAGGAAGCCGACGACGACGAGCGCCGGGGTGGCCGCCTCGAACGGCACCAGGTTGACCAGCGGCGACAGGAACGTCGCGAGCAGGAACGCGATACCGGTCACGACCGACGCGAGACCGGTGCGAGCGCCGTCACCGACACCCGCCGCCGACTCGATGTAGCTCGTGTTCGACGAGACGCTGCCCATGCCGCCGGCCGCCGCAGCGATCGAGTCGACGATGAGGATCTGCTGAGAGCCCACGGGGTTGCCCTCGTCGTCGAGCAGACCGGCCTCGCCGCCGACGGCGACCATCGTGCCCATCGTGTCGAAGAAGTCGGCGAGCATGATCGCAAACACGAGGAGCGCGACCGCGAGGACCCCGATCTTGCCGAACGCACCGAAGAGCGAGAAGCGCCCGATGAGCGAGAAGTCGGGGACCGAGATGATGGAACCGGAGATGTGCGGGACGTTGAGCTCCCAGCCCGTCGGCTTGACCACGGCGCCGCTGCCGTCCTTCATCGAGCCGACCTTGCCGACCGCCTCGACGATGAGCGCGAGGGCCGTCGAGGTGAGGATCGCGATGAGGATCGCGCCCTTGACCTTGCGCACCATGAGGATGATCGCAACGAGCAGGCCGACCACGAACACGAGGAGCGGCCAGCCCGCCAAGGACCCGCTGATGCCGAGCTCGACCGGCGTGGCCTTGCTCGCAGGGATCCGGACGAACCCGGAGTCGACGAGGCCGATGAACGCGATGAACAGGCCGATGCCGACGCTGATGGCCGTCTTGATCTCCATCGGGACGGCCTTGAACACGGCCCGCCGGAACCCGGTGAGCACGAGGACAAGGATGATCA
>JAYTSH010000229.1:0-3576 GCA_043745755.1 Cellulomonas sp.
CCTGCTCGGCGAGAGCGCGTCCGACGTGCTGCCCGCGGGGTTCGTGCACGTCCTGGCATTCCCCGTCGCGACCGCACTCATGGTGCGGCCCGACTTCCCCCTGCCGCTGGCCGGCATGGTACACCTCGCCAACCACGTGACCCAGCTGCGGCCGGTCTCGCTCGGCGATGCGCTCGACGTCCGGGCGTTCGCGCAGAACCTCGCGCCGCACCGGTCGGGCACGCAGGTCGAGCTCGTGACCGAGGTCCGGGTCGCGGGCGCCGACCACGACCTGTCGGCGGGTCCGGTCGCATGGCGCGGGGTGTCGACGTACCTCGCGAAGGGGGTGCGGCTGGGGTCCGAGCGCGCGGCCGACGACGCCGCCGACGAGCGCGCGCCGTTCGTCCCACCGGTCCCCACGGGACAGTGGCGACTGGCCGCAGACACGGGTCGTCGGTACGCCGCCGTCTCGGGCGACCGCAACCCGATCCATCTGTCGGCGCTCACCGCGAAGGCGTTCGGGTTCCCGCGGGCGATCGCGCACGGGATGTACACCGCGTCACGCGCGCTCGCCGTCGTCGGGGCCGCGCGCGGCGACGCGTTCACCTGGACCGTCGAGTTCGCCACGCCGGTGCTGCTGCCGGGAACCGTGACCGTCCGGGTCGCGCCCGAGCCCGACGACGGCCCTGGCTTCACGTACGCGGGGTGGAACGCCCGCAGCGGGAAGCCACACTTCACCGGGGCGGTCATTCCGCTGCGCTCCATGTGAGCGAGCTCGCTGTTCAACCGGCTCGGCGCACGGACGGTCCGACCGATCAGCTGAGCGTGTCAGGCTGGCCCGATGGTGCACCTGGAGCCGTTCGACGGCCGCCTCGAACCCGACGGGGACTACGAAGGGCTCGCGTTCGACAACCTCGACCTCGCGGGTCAAGACGCCGAGCATGCCCGGTTCATGGACTGCGCACTGACCGGGTGCAACCTCGACGGCGCGAACCTCGACCACGCCCAGCTCCTCGACACGACGCTCACCGAGGTCCGCGCAGGCGCGCTCGACCTGCCCGATGCGACGTGGCGAGACGTCACGCTGACCGACTGCCGGCTCGGCGCGGTGACGGCGTACAGCGGCATCCTCACGCGCGTGACGATCCGCGGCGGGAAGATCGACTACCTCAACCTGCGCGGCGCCCGGCTGACCGACGTGCGGCTCGACGGGTGCGTCATCGGCGACCTGGACCTCGGAGATGCCCGGGTCACCCGGCTCGTCATCTCGGACTGCCGCATCCGGCGCCTCGACCTCACGCACGCCACTCTCTCCGACGTCGACCTGCGCGGGGCCGACCTCTCGGGGCTCGACGGGGTGGCCGGGCTGGCAGGCGCGACGATCAGCGGCGAACAGCTCGTCGACCTCGCCGGCGCGCTGGCTGCCCAGCTGCGGATCACCGTCATCTGACCCCGCAGGTCGGTGCAGGAGACCGGCGGATCCGAGCGCCTCCCGCATCCGGGCACCGAGCACGATCTCGTCGATGTCGCCGCGGAGTGCCGCGCCGAACCACACGCTCGCGTCGGCGTGGTCCGCTACTGCGGAAAAACTAACTTAGTTGAGGTGGCAAAGTTTCTTGACCCGTCCGATTCGCTCTGTTTCACTGGGATGGCGGCAACGACGCCGCAGGTCCGCGCTCGACGTGGGTGCGACCGAAACTTCGCAGTGCAGGAGAAGCCATGGTCATGACACATCCCCGCCCGACGTCGTCCGGGCGCACGCGACGGCGGCTGGCGGCAGCCGTCGTCGCGTTGGCGTTGCCAGCTGTGTTCCTTGCGAACAGCACGGCTGCGACGGCGCAAGACGTCCGAGGAGACCGGCGCGGCGGCAACGAGGCTGCCGATGGGCAGTTCGTCCAGCGCTCGGGCTCCCGGTTGACCCTCGACGGCAAACCTTTCCGCTTCGCGGGGACGAACAACTACTACCTGGAGTACGCAGACCAGGTGATGACTGACGCGGTGCTCGACAAGGCCTCGGCGTCAGGGTCGACCGTGATGCGCACATGGGCGTTCTTCGACGTGCCGAGCGCGACCGACCACGGCGACAAGGGCGTCTACTTCCAGTACTGGGACGGCGCCAAGCCCGCATTCAACGACGGAGCGGACGGGCTCGCCAAGCTCGACCACGTGGTCGCCCAGGCGAAGGCCAAGGGACTGCGCTTGATCATGCCGATGACGAACAACTGGTCCTCGTTCGGGGGCATGGACCAGTACGTCGCCTGGGCGGGCGGCACCCACCACTCGGACTTCTACACGGACCCGGTCATTCGTGGCTGGTACAAGGACTGGGTCGCCCACCTGCTCAACCGGGTCAACACCGTGACGGGCATCGCGTACAAGGACGACCCGACGATCATGGCGTGGGAGCTGGCGAACGAGCCGCGCTGCGTCGGATCGGGCCAGTTCTCCAAGGACCCCGCGTGCTCGGTGGCCACGTTGACGCCGTGGGTCGACGAGATGTCGACCTACGTCAAGTCGATCGACTCCAAGCATCTGGTCGGCACGGGCGACGAGGGCTTCCTGAACATTCCCGGCGTCAAGGGAGACTGGACGCGCGACGGCAGCGAGGGCGTCGACTCCCAGGCTTTCGCCGCGTTGACCAACATCGACTACATGAGCTACCACCTCTACCCCGACAGCTGGGGCAAGAGCTTCGACTGGGGCACGCAGTGGATCGCGGACCACTCGGCTGCGGCCCGCACAGTGCACAAGCCGTCGATCCTGGGCGAGTACGGGGTGGGTGACCAGTCGGTCCGCAACCCCGTCTACCAGAAGTGGACCGATACGTTCCGCCGTACCGGCGGCACCGGTGCCCTGTTCTGGATCTTGTCCGACGTCCAGACGGACGGGACGCTGTACCCGGACTACGACGGGTTCACCGTGTACGCGTCGTCCCCCGTGTCGATCACGCTGAAGAACTTCTCGACCGCTTTGACCCGCGAAGGGGCGACGTTCCCGCCGGTGGCCGACAACGACGTCCTGGCGACCGACTTCGGCACAGCCGTGAGCCGGTCGGTGACGGCCAACGACATCTCCTACGGTGCCAAGCTCGATCCGAGCACCGTCGACCTCGACCCGGTCACTGCCGGCGTCCAGAGCACCTGGTCGTCGGCCGCCGGAACCTTCGCCGCTGCGACGGACGGCACGGTGACCTACACGCCGGCCGCTGGCTTCGTCGGCAAGGCCCTCGCCACCTACCGGTTGCAGGACCGCGCCGGTCGGCTGTCCAACCCGGCCACCATCACGGTGACGGTCAAGCCCTCCCCCACGGCCGCTCAGACGCTCTTCGACTTCTCGGACGGCACGCAGGGGTGGGCAGGCGTCAACGGCACCGGCACCGTGAGCACCGACGCCGGCGGCCACCTCACGATCGTCACACCCGGTGACTGGTACGGCGCGCAGCTTGCGCAGACCGAGAACTTCTCGACCCGCACCCAGCTGCGGTTCGACCTCGTCTCCACCACCGGCATCAGCCCGATCCTTGCGCTGAAGCTCGGTCCCGCCTGGACCTGGTGCCAGGCCCAAGCCGTGCCCTGGACGACCAGCCCGGCGACGGGT
>JAYTSH010000230.1:0-4372 GCA_043745755.1 Cellulomonas sp.
GGCCGCGCGTGCCTCGACGACCCCCACTCGCCTCGTCGTGACCGAGGGGCCGCTGCGCGGCACGACGCTGCCGCTCGGCTCGTCCGCGGTCCTCATCGGTCGCGCACCCTCCTGCACGCTCGTGCTCGACGACGACTACTCGTCCTCACGGCATGCCCGGTTCTTTCCGCAGGGCGGTCAGTGGCTCGTGGAGGACCTGGGCTCCACGAACGGCACGTTCCTCGGTGAGGTCAAGGTCCAGCAGCCGACCCCCGTCCCGCCTGGCGCGCAGGTGCGCATCGGCCAGAGCGTCATCGAGCTGCAGAGGTAACCCGGGTGAGCATCGCTCTGCGGTATGCCGCGAGGTCCGACGTCGGGCTCGTCCGCGCGAACAACCAGGACTCCGCCTACGCGGGGCCGCACCTCCTCGTCGTCGCGGACGGCATGGGCGGCCACGCGGGCGGCGACGTCGCGTCATCGGTCGCGATCGCCGCGCTCGCCCCCTTGGACGGCGAGTCGCACGGGCCCGACGACGCGCTCGACGAGCTCGAGCGGGCCCTCGAGGCCGCGCGCGACGAGATCGTGGCCCGCACCGAGGCGGAGCCGGACCTCGCCGGGATGGGCACGACCGTCACCGCGATCCTGCGCGCGGGCAACAAGCTCGCGATGGTGCACCTCGGCGACTCGCGCGGCTACCTGCTGCGCGACGGCACGCTCACCCAGGTCACGACTGACCACACCTTCGTCCAGCACCTCGTCAACACGGGCAAGATCACGCCCGAGGAGGCCGAGCACCACCCGCAGCGCTCGGTCGTGATGCGCGTCCTCGGCGACTTCGATCCCGACGTCGCTCCCGACCTGTCGGTCCGCGAGGCGCGCCCGGGTGACCGCTGGCTGCTCTGCTCGGACGGCCTGTCGGGCTTCGTCAGCGGGGACACGATCGCTGACACCCTGCGGGACGTCGCCGACGTGGACGCGTGTGCCGACCGGCTCGTGCAGCTTGCGCTGCGGGCGGGCGGCGGCGACAACGTGACGGTCATCGTGGCGGACGTCATCGAGCTCGACAACGTCCCGGACGGCGACGGGCCCTCGATGTCGGCGGCCATCGTCGGGTCGGCAGCCACGTCCCGCAACCGGCCGACGGCCGCGGCCGACGGTCCCGCGGCGCGCGCGTCGGCGCTGTCCAAGCAGGCCGGCGCTGCCGCCCGTACCGTCGCTGGCGCCAGCTCGTCGGCTGGCGACGCCCACAGCACCGAAGAAGCAGAGAACGCGGACGCGCCGGACCCGAGGCGACGCCGGCGACGCCGGATCGTCGCCGCGCTCGCGGCGCTCGTCGTGCTCGCGGCTCTCGCGACCGGCGCGGTCCTCGCCTACCGGTGGACGCAGACGCAGCACTACGTCGGGATCGACGCCGGCACGGTCGCGATCTACCAGGGCATCCCCCAGACGATCGGGCCGATCGCGCTCTCGACCGTCGTGGAGCACTCGAACGCCCGGGTCGATGACCTCTCGTCCTACGTGCGCGACCGCCTCGCCCAGACGATCCAGACCGACTCCCTCGACGACGCTCGCCAGCGCGTCCGGCTGCTCGAGCAGGACGCGCTGGCCAACGCGGCAACGGGATGATGGCGACCGTCCAGCCCCACCGGGTCCGGGTCGGTCGCAGCGTCGAGCTCGGGCTGCTCGCCCTCGCCCTCGCGATCGGCGTCGCCGCGTACGCGCTCGTCGGGATCGGCGCCACGGGAGCGGTCCCGACGAACGTCCTCGGGTACGGGGTCGGGATGACCGTGATCGCCGTCGCGATGCACATCGTGCTGCGCCTGCGCGCGCCCTTCGCCGATCCCGTCATCCTGCCGGTCGTCGTCGCGCTCAACGGCATCGGGCTCGCGATGATCTACCGCATCGACCTCGCGCGCTCCACCCGCGGCATCACCAGCACGTTCGCGACCAAGCAGCTCGGGTGGACCGCGATCTCGGTCGTGCTCGCGGCCGTCGTGCTCATCACGCTGCGCGACCACCGGACGCTGCGCCGCTACACGTACACAGCGATGGTCGTTGGCCTCGTCCTCATGGTCCTGCCGCTGGTCAAGGGTCTTGGCGCGGACATCAACGGCGCGAAGATCTGGATCCACGTGGGCGGATTCTCGCTCCAGCCGGCCGAGCTCGCCAAGATCCTGCTCGCGATCTTCTTCGCGGGGTACCTCGTGACGAACCGCGACACGCTCGCGCTCGCCGGTCCGCGGGTCCTCGGGCTGCAGCTTCCCCGGATCCGCGACCTCGGCCCGATCGTCGTCGCGTGGGCGGTCTCGGTCGCGGTGCTCGTGCTCGAGAGCGACCTCGGCACCTCGCTGCTGTTCTTCGGCCTGTTCGTCGCGATGCTGTACCTCGCGACAGAGCGCACGAGCTGGGTCGTCATCGGTCTCGGGCTCTTCGCGGTCGGCGCGGCGGTCGCGGCCACGACCATCGGGCACGTGGGCGCGCGGTTCACGGTGTGGCTGCACGCGCTCGACCCCGCCGTGTTCGACCGGGCGCCGGGTGGCTCAGGTCAGCTCGTGCGCGGGCTGTACGGGCTCGCGAGCGGGGGCCTGTTCGGCACCGGGTGGGGTCAGGGGCGTCCGGACCTCGTCCCGTTCGCCGAGTCGGACTTCATCGTCGCGTCGCTCGGGGAGGAGCTCGGGCTCACCGGGCTGATCGCGATCCTGCTGTGCTACCTGGTGCTCGCCGAGCGGGGACTGCGGACCGCGATCGGGGTGCGGGACGGGTTCGGCAAGCTGCTCGCGGGCGGGCTCGCGTTCGCCGTCGCGCTGCAGTGCTTCGTGGTCGTCGGCGGGATCACGCGAATCATCCCGCTGACCGGGCTGACCACGCCGTTCCTGGCGTACGGCGGGTCGTCGCTGCTCGCCAACTGGATCATCGTCGCCCTGCTGCTGCGCATCTCCGACGACGCGCGCCGGCCCGCGGGCGTCGCGATGGCCGGACCGCCGCCCCGACCGCCCGCGACGACTGCACCGATCCCGATCCGGACGTCCGCGGCGACGGTCGGCGGCGCAGCCGAGGGTGACGACCAGCCCACCGAACGGATCAGCAGCGGGGACCTGGACGTATGAACACGCCTCTGCGCAGACTCGCGACGGTCGTCGTCGCCATGTTCGTCGTCCTCCTCGGCGGTGTGACCTGGGTCCAGTTCGGCCAGGCGAGCGCGCTCAACAACGATCCCCGCAATGTGCGCACGCTGTACCGCGAGTTCGGCAAGCCGCGCGGCCCGATCGTCGTCGCGGGCCAGGCCATCGCGTCGTCGACGGTGAGCGCCGACGCGTTCGGCTACCAGCGCAGCTACGCGAACGGTCCCCTGTACTCATCTGTCACGGGCTTCTACTCGGTCGTCAACGGCACGCTCGGGCTCGAGGCGGCGGAGAACGACGTGCTCACGGGCACCGCCGACTCGCTCTTTCTCCAGCGCCTGCAGGACCTCATCACCGGCAAGCAGCCGCAGGGCTCGGCCGTCGAGCTCACGATCAACCCCGCGGCGCAGCAAGCGGCCTGGGACGCCCTCGGCGACCAGCGCGGCGCCGTCGTCGCGATCGACCCGTCCACCGGCGCGATCCTCGCACTCGTGTCCAAGCCCGGCTACGACCCGACGACGCTCGCATCGCACGACACGGCCGCCGCGGGCGCCGCCTACCAGGCTCTCCTCGCTGCGGGCGGCAACCCGCTCCTGACCAAAGCGACCAAGGAGACCTACGCGCCGGGCTCAACCTTCAAGCTCATCACGGCCGCCGCCGCCCTCGAGTCGGGAAGCTACACGCCCGACACCTCGATCCCGTCGCCCACGGTCCTTCCCCTGCCGCAGACGTCCGCGACGATCACGAACTTCGGTGGCGAGTCGTGCGGCAACGGCACCAGCACGACGCTCGCCGACGCGTTGCGGATCTCGTGCAACACCGCGTTCGCGCAGCTCGGCCTGACGCTGGGGGCCGACGCGCTCGCGGCGCAGGCTACAAAGTTCGGCTTCGACGACGGCGGGCTGACGATCCCCATGAGCGTCGCGAAGAGCATCTTCCCGACGGGTCTCAACGCACCGAAGACCGCACAGTCGGCGATCGGCCAGTTCTCGGTGGTCGCCACGCCGCTGGAGATGGCCATGGTCTCCGCCGCCATCGCCAACGGCGGCAAGCTCATGACGCCGTACCTCGTCCAGACCGTGCGCACCGCGAACCTCGACGTCGTCAGTCAGGCGAGCCCGAGCGTCCTGTCCACTGCCGTCTCCCCGACGACTGCCGCCGCGTTGCGCGACATGATGGTCGGCGTCGTCGACAACGGAACCGGCACGGCCGCGAAGATCTCGGGCGTTCAGGTCGCGGGCAAGACCGGCACCGCGCAGACCACCGACCAG
>JAYTSH010000231.1:0-5884 GCA_043745755.1 Cellulomonas sp.
CTGCCGGGTCCGGGACCGGGACGGCCGACAGGAGCCGCTGCGTGTAGGGGTGCTGCGGGTCGTTCACGATCTGCTCGGTACGGCCGACCTCGACGAGCCTGCCCTGGTGCATGACGGCGATGCGGCTCGCGAGGATCTCCACGACGGCGAGGTCGTGCGAGATGAACAGGCATGCGAAGCCGTGCTCACGCTGCAGCTCTTGGAAGATGTCCAGCACCGTGGCCTGCACCGACACGTCGAGCGCAGACGTCGGCTCGTCCGCGACGAGCAGCTTCGGCTCGAGCGACAAGGCCCGCGCGATCCCGACCCGCTGGCGCTGGCCGCCGGACAGCTCGTGCGGGTAGCGGTTGCGCATCGAGCGCGGCAGCTGGACCTGGTCGAGCAGCTGCTCGACGCGTTGGCTCAGCGCCTTGCCCCTGATCCCGTGGTGCAGGAACAGCGGCTCACCGATGGACTCGCCGATCGGAAGGCGCGGGTTCAGCGACGATCCGGGGTCCTGGAACACGATGCCGACCTGGCTGCGCAGCGGCGCCAGGTCCTTGCGCTTCGCGCCCACCATGTTCACGCCGGCGATCGTCAGCTCGCCGTGCGTCGTCGGCAGCAGACCGACGACAGCGCGCCCGATCGTGGTCTTGCCCGAGCCCGACTCACCGACCAGACCGACGACCTCGCCGTACCCGATCGTCAGGTCGACGCCGTCGACAGCACGAAAGGCCGGGGTGCGCCCACGGCCGGGGTACTCGATGACCATGCCGCGCGCCTCGAGGACCAGCGGGTGCGCCGCCGCAGCCTCGCCAGTCGTCGCAGGTGGCGGCGAGCCCGCCGTCGCAGCGAGGGGCCGCGCGGTGCCCAGGTGCGGCACGGCGTCGAGAAGCTTGCGCGTGTACGGGTGCTGCGGGTTGCCGAAGATCTCCTCGGACGTCCCGTGCTCGACGACGCGTCCGTCCTTCATGACCAGGATGTTGTCGGCCATGTCGGCGACGACGCCCATGTCGTGGGTGATCAGGATGATCCCCGAGTCGATGCGGTGACGCAGGTCCCGCATCAGCTTGAGGATCTCGGCCTGCACGGTGACGTCGAGCGCTGTCGTCGGCTCGTCCGCGATGAGCAGCCGCGGGTCGCACGCGAGCGCCTGGGCGATCATCGCGCGCTGGCGCTGCCCGCCCGAGAGCTGGTGGGGGTAGGAGTCGAACCTGCGGGCGGGGTCGGGGATCTCGACGAGGGTGAGCAGCTCGATGGCCCGCGCGCGGGCCTCCTTCGGAGACAGCGTGAAATGGGTGCGCAGGGTCTCGACGATCTGGAAGCCGACCGTGTAGACCGGGTTCAGCGCGGTCATCGGCTCCTGGAAGATGACCGCGATCTCTTTGCCGCGGATCTGGCGCAGGCGGTGCGACGGCATCCCGATGAGCTCGCGGCCATCGATCTTCGCGCTCCCGCGGGCACGGCCGTTGGGCGGGAGCAACCCGATGAGCGACATCGACGACTGTGTCTTGCCGGAGCCCGACTCACCGACGATCGCCAGCACCTCGCCGGGTCGGACGTCGTAGTCGAGGTCGATCGCTGCCGGATACCACTCGCCGTCCACGTAGAAGTCGACACCCAGACCCCGAACGCTCAGGACGGGTTCTGCCTGCCGCGGGGGGACAGGGGCGTGTGCAGTGTCAGTTGCCACGGGAGATCAGGTCCTTCCTGGCGGCGCGCGGCGCATCGACGGACGCGCGGAGCATGTCTGGGAGCATGGGCGCATGAGTCCTGCGCGAGTCTTCGCCTCGACGTCCGGACGCGTGCTCACGGTCCTGGCAGCAGCGGCGGCGCTCGCCGCGCTGGTCGGGTCGGCCGCGTCGGGCGGCATCGGCGAGCTGCCGCGGTTCGGGGCGATCCCCCTGCTGGGGCTCGTCGTCGTGTGGGCGCTCTTCTGGTACCCGCAGGTCGAGGTGTCCGACGGCGAGATCGTCCTGCGGGGCGTCCTGCGCACGGTCCGCGTCCCCTGGCCGACGTTCCGCGGCGCAGACACCCGTCTGTCGCTCACGATCGAGACGACCGATGGCACGTTCACGGCGTGGGCCACACCAGCGCGTTCCGGACTGGCCGCTCGCGGTGACACAGCGGTCGCGCGCGGCCCGCGGCTCATGCCGGAACGTCACGGTCGCAGCGAGGCCGGCGGGCACACGGCCGACGTCGTCGCCCTCGAGATCGCCGCACGTCACGAGAACCTCACGAGGTCCGGCTGCCTGCGAGCCGGCCCGCCGCCGACCGGTGTGCACGTCACGACGACGTGGCACTGGCCGGCCATCACCGCCATGGCCGCGCTCGGCGTGCTCGCGGTGGTCGGAGTCGCGCTCGGCTGAGTCGGTCACCGTCAGGCCCCCGATCCCCGGCTCGTACCGGCACCGAGGTCGTCCTGCGGACGCGCCGTCGTCGTCCCTTTGCTCGCGGCCCGCGCGGCAAGGCTCTTCTCCATCGTGCGCTGGGACGGGATGCGCTTCTGGCGCGGGTCGAACGCGTCGCGGAGACCGTCGCCGATGAAGTTCACGCTGAGCGCGATGACGACGATGAGGAGACCCGGCCACCAGAACAGCCACGGGCGCGTCGCGAAGGCCTCCTGGTACTGGTTGATGAGCTGACCGAGCGACACGTTGGGGTACCGGATGCCGAGACCCACGAAGCTCAGTGCGGTCTCCAGCAGGATCGCCGAGCTCATGAGCAGCGTCTGGTTGACGATGATGACGCCGATCGAGTTCGGCAGCATGTGCTTGAAGATGATGCGGGCGTCGCTCGCACCGGCGACCCGGGCCGCATCGACGAACTCACGCTCCCGCAACGACAGGAAGTCACCGCGGACGAGCCGCGCGAGGGTCGTCCACGACGCGAGCCCCAGGAACACCGCCAGCAGGTAGGCGCCGCCCTGACCGCTGGCCAGGCTGCCGAGGACCGCCCCGAGGACGAGCACGGGGATCGTGATGACGAGGTCGGTGAACCGCATCAGCCAGCTGTCGAGGTGACCGCGGAAGTACCCGGCGAGCGCGCCGACCAGGATGCCGACCACCGTCGACACGATGCCCACGATGACCATGACGGTGAGGGACGTCTGGGTGCCGCGCATGACCCGCGCGAACACGTCGCGACCCGCCTCGTCCTGGCCGAACGGGTGGTCGCCGATGGCGAAGCCGTCGCCTCCGAGCCACGTGGGCAGGTGCAGGGTGGGGACACCGCCTGCCTGGGTCAGAGAGCCCGTCGCGTTGGGGGTGAACCTCCACCACCCCGTCCACGGGCCGACGCCGACCGAGGTGAACGCGAGGAGGACGACGAACGCGAGCGCGAACATGGCCACGACCGCAGCGCGGTGCCGGACGAAGCGCGAGCGGACGATCTGCCCCTGCGACAGGCCCTCGACCTGCTTGAGCTCGATCGACGTCTCGAGGCCCGCGGTCACGTCGGTCACGGGGCTCGGCGAGTCGCCGTGCGCGGCGGGGTTCGGTGGGGTGCTCATGCGTTCACCCGGATCCGTGGGTCGAGAGCGGCATAGATGAGGTCGGCTGCGATGTTGGCCGCGATCGCGAGCGTGGCCGTGATGACGAGGTACGCCATGATCGGCTCGATCTCCGAATTGGTCAGCGACCTGATGAACAGCTGGCCCATGCCCGGGCGGCCGAACACCTTCTCGGTGATGATCGCGCCGCCGAACAGCGCCACGACGTCGAGCGGCACGATCGTCGCGAGCGGGATCAGCGAGTTGCGGAAGCCGTGCCGCATCACGACCGTCCGCTCGGACAGGCCCTTCGCCCGCGCCGTGCGGATGTAGTCCTGGCCCATCACCTCGAGCATGCTGGCCCGCGAGTACCGCGTGTAGCCGGCGAAGCTGATGAGCAGCAGCGAGACCGTCGGCAGGACGAGGTGCGTATAGCTGTCGAGCGTCTGCACCCAGAAGTCTCCGCCGAGGTTCGGCGTCCCGTCGCCGACCGTGGCGACGGGTCGGCCGCCGATCGCCTGCGAGCCGAAGAAGTCGGGCCAGACCTGCATGACGCGGTCCAGGAAGATCATCGTGGCGATGATGACGGCAGTGATCGCCGCTGTGCGCGCCGACTGCGCCCAGTCGGGCCCTCCCCACAGCCGTCCGACCGCGTAGCCCGAGAGCGCCGCGAGGATGCCGAGGCCGATGGTGAGCGGCCAGCCGAAGGTCACGTACGCGAACATGTACTGCAGCGGCGTGTAGAGCCCGAGACCGAGAGCCACCACGGTCAGCGCGGAGTACAGCGCCCGCCGATGACGCAGCCCGGTCGACAGCGTCGTCACGCCGAACGCTGCCGCGACGCCCACGACGGCGATGAGCACAGGCCCGAGGTTCGGGGAGCTCCACCAGTCGCTCGCCCACAGGTAGAACAGCACTCCCACCGTGGCGACCAGTGCGAGGACGAACGTGAGCAGTCGCCGCTGCCAGGCCCCACCCATCGCGAGCGACCAGAAGAGCCCCAGGACGACCCCCTCGACGATCATGGTGGACCAGGACTGGACGGGGTCGGCGAGGAAGGTGTTGAAGCCGATGGCACCCCACTGCTTGAGGAGCACCGCGACCCAGAACGCGGGCAGCGAGTAGAGCAGGAACGACACGAAGGTGATCAGGTAGTCGAATGCCGAGTACTGGCGCAGCGCACTGACGATGCCGACGGCGACCCCGAAGAGGATCGCAAGGACGGTGGCCGCGCCGACGAGCTGGAGCGTCGACAGCATCGCACCGCCGAGCTTGTCGTTCACCGCCTGGCCGCTGCGCCAGGCCGACCCGAGGTCACCCGTGACCACATGGCCGAGCCACGTGCCGTAGCGCACGACGACGGGCGTGTCGAGGTCGAGGAGCTGGCGACGAGCCGCGACGAGCTGGGCCTTGTTGCGGGCCGTGCTCTCCTCGAGGTCCTGGAGCGGACGGATCGAGACGCTGACGAGGAGATACATGAGGAAGCTCGACGTCAGGAGTGTGGCGAGGCCCTGGAGCAGCCGTCGCCAGAGGAAGGTGAACATCGGGAGCGATACCTCGCAGTGACAGCGGAACCCACCGTGGCCGCGTCATCGTATGCGCTGACAACCTCGCGACCGGGGCAGTCGGTGGCGGCGCGCGGGTTGCCACGTGGAGCCGGTGGAGATCTTTCGGTGGACAGCGTCACGGTCCGTGGGCGAGAACGCACGGAGGGCTCAGCTGGTCGGCGTCGGGGTCGCCGATGCGGCGGTCGTCCCGGTCGTCTTCCACTCCCAGAAGTTCGCGAAGATCGTCGGAGAGATCGAGCTCGGCGCGACGCCGGTGACGTTCTTGTTCCAGGCCTGGATGGCGGGGAACTGGAAGATCGTCGTGCCGAAGGCGTCGGCCCACAGGACCTTCTCGACCGCGAGCTGGTAGGCGAACTGCTTCGACGGGTCGGTCTCGGTCTGCAGACCGTCGAACTCGCTGTCGACCGCGGCGCTGGAGTACTTGCCGTAGTTGTTCAGCCCGCCGGTGCGGTAGTTCGCGTCCGACTCCGTCACTGCGGTGGACTGCGACTGCCAGCCGAACAGCGACGCGTCGTACTGGTCCTGGCCGGTCTGGAGCAGCGTGCCCCACTCGGCTGCGGGCTTGCTGGCGTCGACAAGCTCGAAGCCGGCCGCCTTTGCGGACTCCTGGATCAGAGCAAACTCGGTCTGACGACGTGTGTTGTCGGCGTTGAAGGCGAACCGGACCTTGACGGGCGTCGTGACTCCCGCGTCGGCCAGGAGCGCCTTGGCACCGGGGACGTCAGCGGCGTCGGGGTAGGCCGACGAGCCGTTCTCCTTGACCATCGTGTCGTAGTTGACCGAGCCGGGAAGCAGGATGAACGAGTTGCGGACCTTGGCGTCGGGGTTCAACGGCTTGATGAGGTTG
>JAYTSH010000232.1:0-1650 GCA_043745755.1 Cellulomonas sp.
GGCCCGCGACGAGGACGCGAACCGCGGCGACCACGAGATCTACTCGATCTACCTCGAGCCCGGCGCCTGGGGGCACGGCGTCGCGCGCGACCTGCTGCGGACGGTCATCACCGAGGTCGGCGGCCGATCGGCCCTCACCCTGTGGGTGCTCGCGGCGAACGACCGGGCACGCCACTTCTATCGCCGCAACGGCTTCCAGGCCGACGGCACGGAGCGCTTCGAGGACGTCGGCGGCGCCGAGCTCCTCGAGGTGCGCTACCGCCGCGGCTGACCAGCAGCCGGGCCCGACCGAATCCCCTCGGACTCCCGCGCGAAGTGGTCCCATCCCGGCGAACCCGGTCCGGGAGCGACACCCGCCACGAGCACACGCGTGACCTGCGCCCCGGTGCCGGCGTCCTCGGGTACGGCGCGCACCCGACCCACCACCCGGAACGGTGCCGGGACCTGCGCACCGGCGGGGAACGTCGCGAGCAGCCCGTGGTCCTCTCCTCCGGTCAGCACCCAGTCACGCGCCTGGGCGCCGAGCGTGACCGCGGCCCCCGCCAGACGCTCGAGGTCGGCCGCGAACGCCACGGCTGGCTCGTCGAAGTCGAGCACGACGTCGCTCGCGCGAGCGATCCGGCCGGCATCGCGCAGCAGGCCGTCGGACACGTCAAGCATCGCGGTGGCGCCGCAACCGGCGGCGAGGGGCCCGGCCGCCAACGGTGGCTCGGGCCGCAGGTATGCGCCGACGAGGCCGGTATCGAGCTCGCCGCGCCCGGCCTCGAGCAGGGCCAGTCCCGCGGCGGACCATCCCCGCACACCGGCGTGCGCCACGACGTCCCCCGGCCGGGCGCCGGACCGGAGGACTGGGTCGCGACCCGCCAGGTCGCCGTGCACCGTGACGGCGACCACCGCGACCGGCCCCGAGGACAGGTCGCCGCCGACGACGCCGACCCCCAGCGGGGCGCACACCGCCGCGAGCCCCCGCGCGAGCCCTTCGACCCACGACGCCGGCAGGTCGGCAGGAGCGACGAGCGCGACCACGAGGGCGGTCGGGCGTGCCCCCATCGCAGCGATGTCGGCGAGATTCTGAGCGGCCGCACGTCGGCCGACGTCCTCACCGCTGGACCAGCGCCGACGGAAGTGGCGGTCCTCGACGAGCACGTCGGTCGACACGACCACGCGGCCGTCCGGCACGGCCACGACCGCGGCGTCGTCCCCGGGTGGGACCAGCGTTGCGTCACCGAGCGGCAGCTGCGGGAAGATCAGGGCGAGCAGGGCGTCCTCGGACAGGTCGGCGACGGTCGGCTCGTCGGGGGAACTCACGTCCGCCACCGTATCCCGCCGGCGCCCTGGCTCCGCACCTGCCGCCGAGAGACGCACGAGCCGGGCGTGCGACGCGTTAGCGTGACAGCGTGACCGACCCGTCGACCCGCACTGCCCCGACGCAGCGCACGACAGGGCGCCATCGGTGGGGCTCCGCCACGCGTCGGGGGCACGGGCGGCGCATGCCGACCGCTGCGGTCCTCCTGGTCACCCTCGCTGCGTGCGCACCTGGGGTGTCGGTCGCCGAGGCTCCGCACGGCGCCGACCCGGTCTGCGCGAGCGTCGTCCTCGCTCTCCCGGCCCAGCTGGGCGACCTGCCGCGACTGCGCACGACGAGTCAGG
>JAYTSH010000233.1:0-2909 GCA_043745755.1 Cellulomonas sp.
TCTCCCAGGGCTACCGGATGCTGCTGACGTCGCAGTGGTGGATGAACTCGCAGCGCGGCGTCACGGTCCGTGACTTCGGCGGCGGGGCGTACCACGCCATCATCGGGACCGTCCTGCAGGCCGGGGTCACTGCGGTCATCTCCGTGCCGATCGGCATCCTCACGGCGATCTACCTCGTCGAGTACGGGCGCGGACCGGCGGCGCGCGCGGTGAGCTTCATGGTCGACGTGCTGACCGGGATCCCGTCGATCGTCGCTGCTCTGACGATCTACGCGCTGTGGATCTCGAGCTTCGGGCTGTCGCGCGTCGGGTTCGCCGTGAGCCTCGCGCTGGTTCTCCTGATGGTCCCGACGATCGTGCGGTCGACCGAGGAGATGCTCAAGCTCGTCCCGAACGAGCTGCGGGAGGCGTCCTACGCGCTCGGGGTGCCCAAGTGGAAGACGATCATGCGGATCGTCCTGCCGACCGCCTTCTCGGGGATTCTCACCGGCGTCCTGCTCGGGCTCGCGCGCGTGATGGGCGAGACCGCGCCGCTCCTGATCCTCGGGCCCTACACGAAGTCGATCAACTTCGACCTCTTCAGCGGCAACATGGCCTCGCTCCCGACGATGATCAACCAGGACCGCACCGAGTTCCTCGACGCCGCGGTCCAGCGCACGTGGGGCGCCGCCCTGACGTTGATCCTCGTCGTCATGCTCCTCAACCTCGCGGGCCGACTCATCGCCCGGTTCGGGAAGGTGTAGCTGTGCCGACCCGAGCATGCACGGTGCCCAGCGCCGCGCGCACACTGGACCAGACCCCCGTACCGTCTCGAAAGGAGCGCTGACCGCTGTGGCCAAGCGCATCGACGTCAAGGACCTCAACGTCTACTACGGGGACTTCCGAGCGGTCGAGGGCGTGACCCTGGGGATCGACGCACGGTCTGTGACCGCCTTCATCGGCCCGTCGGGCTGCGGCAAGTCGACGTTCCTCCGGACGCTTAACCGCATGCACGAGGTGCTTCCCATCGGCCGCGTCGAGGGTGAGGTGCTGCTCGACGGCGTCGACCTGTACGACAAGAACGTGGACCCGGTCGCGGTGCGCCGGACCATCGGCATGGTGTTCCAGCGACCCAACCCGTTCCCGACGATGTCGATCTTCGACAACGTCGCTGCCGGGCTGCGCCTGAACGGAA
Source organism: Cellulomonas sp. (assembly GCA_043745755.1). Taxonomy (GTDB): domain Bacteria; phylum Actinomycetota; class Actinomycetes; order Actinomycetales; family Cellulomonadaceae; genus Cellulomonas_A. The sequence continues at coordinate 1,175 of JAYTSH010000233.1, forward strand.
CGAAGAACAAGGCCGAGCTCACCGAGGCCGTCGAGACGTCGCTGCAAGGGGCCAACCTCTGGAACGAGGTCAAGGACCGCCTCGACAAGCCCGGTGCCGGGCTCTCGGGCGGTCAGCAGCAGCGGCTGTGCATCGCGCGTGCGATCGCGGTGCGCCCGCAGGTGCTCCTCATGGACGAGCCGTGCTCGGCGCTCGACCCGATCTCGACGCTCGCCATCGAGGACTTGATCTCCGAGCTGAAGAACGACTACACGATCGTCATCGTGACCCACAACATGCAGCAGGCCGCGCGCGTCTCGGACCGGACGGCGTTCTTCAACATTGCGGGGACCGGGAAGCCGGGTCGGCTCATCGAGATCGACGACACGGCGACGATGTTCTCCTCGCCGCGCGAGAAGGCCACCGAGGACTACATCTCGGGCCGCTTCGGCTGATCGTCACCTGCGCTGACCGCGGACTAGCTCGCTGTGGGTCTCGGCGTGGGGGTCGGCGTGGGGACGAGCGTCGCGTACTCGGGGAGCCTGCCGTCGAGCACGGGCACCGAGACGGTCAGGGAACCGCCCGGGCCGGTCGCGAGGGTCAGCGGGGTGACCGTGCCGGGCGCGTCGGCCGCCGTGAACGTGATGGCCTTGCCCGCGTCGCCGCCGAGGAGGACTGTCTCTGCGGCTTTGACCCGGACAGTGCCGATCGCGACGGCGCCCGAGGTGAGCGCGACGGTGACCGCGGCAGCGCCACGGTTCGTCAAGGCACCCTGCAGCGCTGCGGGCGCACCCTTGGCGCTCGTCAGGACGATCAGGTTGTCCGCAGTCACGTCACCGAGCTCCGCGCGCACGCCGTCAGACGCCGAGTACGCCTTGGCCGTGGTGATCTGGTTGGTCGCTGAGCAGCCGGTGAGGGCCACTGCGACGAGCGCGACGACACCCGCAGCAGCGAGCCGGTGACGAATGGACGAGCGGGCGCGGATCACGGGTTCTCCTCGTTCGCTGTGCCTGGTCGGCACACATCTGAGTCAAAGGCGCAGGTCACGGCTGTCGGAGCGGGTCGAGCCGGCGATGAGGTGGGGCCGACCGCGGAGCAGACAGCTGCCTGGAGTACTTTACTGGACCGAGTGTGCGGCGAGCCTCGTCGTCGCCAGCCCGACGTTGCTCGAGTGGCTTGGGCCGACCGCCGCTGAACCGGCGGCGGCGAACTCGCTGGGTTGCCTCTGACCTGCGGAAACGTCGCCGATGGGCACCCAGGAACCCCGCTGGGACGTGATAGAATGGGGATCCGCGAAAGGGGACACCCACAGATGGCTTTCACTGTAGGGGAGACGGTTGTCTACCCGCACCACGGTGCGGCATTGATCGAAGAGATCAAGACCAGGACGATCCGTGGCGAGGAGAAGCTCTACCTGAAGCTCAAGGTGGCGCAGGGCGATCTGACGATCGAGGTCCCGGCGGAGAACGTCGATCTCGTCGGAGTTCGCGACGTCGTCGGCCAGGAAGGCCTCGACAAGGTCTTCGAGGTGTTGCGTGCGCCGTACACCGAAGAGCCGACCAACTGGTCTCGCCGGTACAAGGCGAACCTTGAGAAGCTGGCATCGGGCGACGTGATCAAGGTCGCCGAGGTCGTCCGCGACCTCTCGCGTCGCGACGCCGACCGCGGGCTCTCTGCCGGCGAGAAGCGCATGCTCGCCAAGGCCCGTCAGATCCTCGTCTCGGAGCTCGCACTTGCGGAGCACACCGAGGAGGAG
>JAYTSH010000234.1:0-5661 GCA_043745755.1 Cellulomonas sp.
GCGCATGGCGCTGTCCGCGCTCTGCGACGACTCCGAGTGGGGCCGCCTGTGGCGCGACGTGATGCAGCACCGCTTCGCGTCGTCCGGGGACCTCGACCAGCATGCGGTGGGCAACCTGCTGATCGTCGCGCTCTGGGAGCTGCTGGGTGACACGGTCGAGGGCCTTGACTGGGTGGGCAAGCTTCTCGGCGCGCGTGGCCGGGTGCTCCCGATGGCTGCTGTCCCGCTCGCGATCGAGGCCGACGTCGACGATCTGGACGGCGGCCATCGCGTCGTGCGCGGGCAGAGCTCGGTCGCCGTGACGACCGGGCGGATCACGCGGCTGCGACTCGTCCCCGACGCGCCACCGGCGTGCCCCGAGGCGGTCGCCGCGATCGACGCGGCCGACTGGGTCGTGCTCGGGCCGGGCTCGTGGTTCACGTCGGTACTGCCGCATCTGCTCGTACCCGGGCTCTCGGACGCGTTGCACCGCACCGCGGCGCGCCGGATCGTCGTGCTCAACCTGTCCGCGGGCTCGGGCGAGACCGCGGGCATGCCGGTCGAGCAGCATCTCGATGTGCTCCATCGCCACGCTCCGGACCTGAAGATCGACGCCGTGGTCGCGGATCCGTCGGCGGTCGACGAGGTGTCGGCGCTCGTCGCGTGCGCCGACGAGCTCGGTGCGCGACTGCTGCTCCGACAGGTCGGCGTGAGTGACGGAACCCCGCGCCACGACCCGCTGCGCCTGGCCGCGGCGCTGCGTGACGTGGTCGAGGGAACCTTCGGGGATGTCGGGACCCGCAGCAGCGAGCGGTAGGTGATGGCAGGATGACGCCATGGCGTTGACGGCACAGGTGAAGGACGAGCTCGCGCGGCTCAAGGTCGACAAGACGTCATGCCGCAAGGCCGAGGTCTCCGCGACACTGCGGTTCGCGGGCGGTCTCCACATCATCTCGGGACGGATCGTCGTCGAGGCAGAGCTGGACACGGGCATCGCGGCCCGACGGCTGCGTCAGGCGATCGCCGAGGTCTACGGGCACACGAGCGAGGTCATCGTGGTCTCGGCCGGCGGGCTGCGCCGGGGGAGCCGCTACGTGGTCCGGGTGGTCAAGGAGGGCGAGTCCCTCGCGCGGCAGACGGGGCTGCTGGACAACCGCGGTCGCCCCGTCAGGGGTCTGCCGCCCCAAGTCGTCTCGGCCGGGATCGGCGAGGCGGAGGCCGCCTGGCGGGGAGCCTTCCTGGCGCACGGCTCCCTGACGGAGCCCGGTCGGTCGTCGTCGATGGAGATCACGTGCCCTGGCCCGGAGGCCGCCCTTGCGCTGGTCGGCGCGGCACGCAGGCTCGGCATCGCGGCGAAGGCGCGCGAGGTCCGCGGCGTCGACCGGGTCGTGATCCGGGACGGCGATGCGATCAGCGCGATGCTCGCCCGCCTCGGAGCTCACGACACCATGCTGCTGTGGGAGGAGCGCCGTGTCAGGCGCGAGGTGCGTGGCACGGCGAACCGGCTGGCGAACTTCGACGACGCGAACCTTCGCCGCTCCGCACGCGCCGCGGTGGCCGCCGGAGCACGCGTCGAGCGTGCCTTCGAGATCCTTGCCGCGGACCTCCCGGAGCACCTCCGTGAGGCCGGCGAGCTGCGCCTGGCCCACAAGGAGTCGTCGCTCGAGGAGCTGGGGAAGCTCGCCGACCCGGTCCTCACGAAGGACGCCGTGGCGGGACGCATCCGGCGTCTGCTGGCGACCGCCGACAAGCGTGCTGCTGAGCTGGGGATCCCGGACACCGAGGCTGGTCTGTCGCCCGAGTACCTCGATCTCTGACGTCTCGACGTGCAGGTCGGGGCCCGGCGGGAGGTGTGCGATGCTCGCCTCGGGAGCCCCCTGCGAGCGGACCATGGTCCCGGCGGCACCTGCCGCATCCGTGTAGGCTCGACGCATCCGATGGGGACGCGGTCGGCGAGCTTGCTCGCAGGTCGGACGCCATCGGAGAGGCGCACAGCGGCGTGCGCGCTCGTCTCTGACCGTAACTGTGTGCGCCGGCACTGTCGGCGCGTGCCGAGGAGGGCAAGTGACCATCCGCGTCGGTATCAACGGCTTCGGCCGTATCGGACGTAATTTCTACCGGGCCATCCTGGCGTCCGGGGCAGACATCGAGATCGTCGGTGTCAATGACCTCACGGACAACAAGACCCTGGCGCACCTGCTGAAGTACGACACGGTGCTGGGGCGCTTCCCGCTCAGCGTCTCGTACGACGAGAACAACATCATCGTCGACGGCAAGCCGATCCGCGCCCTCGAGGAGCGCGACCCGGCGAATCTGCCGTGGGCCGAGCTCGGCGCAGACATCGTCATCGAGTCGACCGGTTTCTTCACGGACGCCACGAAGGCCAAGGCGCACATCACGGCCGGCGCCAAGAAGGTCATCATCTCCGCCCCGGCGAAGAATGAGGACGGCACCTTCGTGGTGGGCGTGAACCACACGCAGTACGACGCGGCGACGCAGCACATCATCTCCAACGCGTCGTGCACCACGAACTGCCTCGCCCCGGTCGCCAAGGCGCTCAACGACGCCATCGGCATCGAACGTGGTCTCATGACCACGATCCACGCCTACACCGGCGACCAGAACCTCCAGGACGGCCCCCACAAGGACCTCCGGCGTGCCCGCGCTGCCGCGCAGAACATCGTCCCGACGTCGACGGGTGCGGCCAAGGCCGTGTCGCTCGTCCTCCCGGAGCTCAAGGGCAAGCTCGACGGCTTCGCCATGCGCGTGCCGGTCATCACGGGCTCTGCCGTTGACCTGACCTTCACGGCTTCGCGTGAGGTCACCGTCGACGAGGTCAACGCCGCGGTCAAGGCCGCTGCCGACGGCCCGCTCAAGGGCGTCCTCGAGTACACCGAGGACGACATCGTCTCGAGCGACATCGTGACGAACCCGCACCAGAGCATCTTCGACGCGAAGCTGACCAAGGTCAGCGGGAACCTCGTCAAGATCGTCGCCTGGTACGACAACGAGTGGGGCTACTCGAGCAGCCTCGTCGCGCTCACCACGTATGTCGGCGAGCGGCTCTGACGGCTAGCGCCTGAGCACGCAGCACGTTGCACTGCCATGCGTCCGCGTGCGCCACGCGGCCTTCGGGCCTCGGGGCGCACGCGGACGCTGTCATGTCACTGGGCATCGCGGCGGCCGCGGGCCGTCCTGTTGAGGAAGTAGGACCATGAAGACCATCGAGGACCTCGGGGATCTGCGCGGCAAGCGCGTCCTCGTCCGCTCCGACTTCAACGTGCCGCTCGACGGCACGACCATCACCGACGACGGCCGCGTGCGAGCCGCGCTGCCGACGCTGAACGCCCTGCTTGACGCGGGTGCACGCGTGGTCGTCACCGCGCACCTCGGTCGCCCGAAGGGCGCGCCCGAGGACAAGTACTCGCTCGCACCCGTCGCCGAGCGACTCGGCGAGATGCTCGGCAAGCCTGTCGCGCTCGCGAAGGACACCGTCGGCGAGTCGGCCAAGGCCACCGTCGCCGCTCTGGGCGACGGTGAGATCGCGCTGCTCGAGAACATCCGGTTCGACCCGCGCGAGACCTCCAAGGTCGACGCCGAGCGCGAGTCGCTCGCAGACGACCTGGCTGCGTTGGCTGACGTGTACGTGTCCGACGGCTTCGGTGTCGTGCACCGCAAGCAGGCGTCGGTCTACGACATCGCCCTCAAGCTGCCCCACGCGGTCGGCAAGCTCGTGCTCAAGGAGGTCGCCTCGCTGCGCAAGGCGACCGACGACCCCGAGCGGCCCTACGTGGTCGTGCTCGGCGGCTCGAAGGTCTCCGACAAGCTCGGCGTCATCGCGAACCTCATGACGAAGGCCGACCGCCTTCTCATCGGTGGCGGCATGGTCTTCACGTTCCTCGCGGCCAAGGGCTACGCGGTCGGCAACTCGTTGCTCGAGCAGGACCAGATCGAGACCGTCAAGGGCTACCTCGCGCAGGCAGCCAAGACCGGCGTCGAGATCGTCCTGCCCACGGACATCGTCGTGGCGGACGCGTTCGCCGCCGACTCGCCGCACGACGTGGTCGCCGCCGACGCGATCCCGGACGGCCGCATCGGCCTGGACATCGGCCCGGCCTCGGCCGAGCTGTTCCGGAGCAAGATCCTCGACGCGAAGACCGTCGTCTGGAACGGTCCCGCAGGGGTGTTCGAGTTCGAGGCGTTCTCGGCGGGCACCCGTGCGGTCGCGTCTGCGCTCGTCGACGCCGGCAAGAACGGCGCGTTCACGATCGTCGGCGGTGGCGACTCTGCCGCGGCCGTGCGCATCCTCGGCTTCGACGAGGCCGATTTCGGTCACATCTCCACTGGCGGCGGCGCCAGCCTGGAGTTCCTGGAGGGCAAGACCCTCCCCGGCATCGCAGTCCTGGAGGCATGACAGTGACATCGACCCGCATCCCGCTCATCGCGGGCAACTGGAAGCTCAACCTCGACCATCACGAGGCTGTGCACCTCGTCCAGAAGCTCGCGTGGGCGCTCAAGGACGGCAAGCACGACTACTCGGCCACCGAGGTCGTCGTGCTGCCCTCGTTCACGGCGATCCGCTCGGTGCAGACGCTCGTGGACGCGGACAAGCTCGAGATCGGCTACGGCGCACAGGACGTGTCGGCGCACGCGAACGGCGCCTACACCGGTGAGGTGTCCGCGGCGCAGCTCGCCAAGCTGGGTGTCAGCTACGTCACGGTCGGGCACTCCGAGCGGCGCGAGTACCACCAGGAGTCGGACGCCCTCGTGGCGGCCAAGGCCGTCGCAGCCTTCGGTGCGGGCCTCGTCCCCATCGTGTGCGTCGGCGAGGGCCTGGCCGTCCGCAAGGCGGGCGAGCAGGTGCCCTACACGCTGGCTCAGCTCGAGGGCTCGCTGGCGGGTCTCACGGACGAGCAGGTGTCGCGAGTCGTCGTCGCGTACGAGCCTGTCTGGGCCATCGGCACGGGCGAGGTCGCGACTCCGGAGGACGCACAGGAGGTCGCCGCGGCGATCCGCGCGCGCCTTGCGGAGCTGTACTCGGCCGGCGTCGCCGAGGCGGTGCGGGTCCTGTACGGCGGTTCGGTGAAGTCGTCGAACGTGGCATCGATCCTCGACAAGGAGGACGTCGACGGCGCGCTTGTCGGCGGCGCGAGCCTCGACCCGGACGAGTTCGCGAAGATCGCGCGCTTCCGTTCGCACGCGGTCGGGCTCTGACGCCCGCGGGGTGGGGGTGCCAACCTGGCGTTCCCACCCCGTACCGTCCGGTTGGCGTACCCGCCCGACCGGACGGTGCTCGAACGGCGGGCTGCGAGGTTCGCCCGCATCGGCCGCAGTCGCCTACTCTGTAGCGCGGCATAGTGTCGCCCAGCATGCTTGTCAGACCGATCACCGTTTGTCCGATCACCGTCAGGTGACGAACCGCCCGAGTGAGGAACCGACGACGACGTGGACGCCCTGCGTATCACCCTCCTGATCCTGCTGGTGCTGTCCAGCGTGCTGCTCATCCCCCTCGTGCTCCTGCACAAGGGTCGGGGTGGCGGCCTGTCCGACATGTTTGGCGGCGGCATCACGAGCAGTGCTGGAAGCTCGGGCGTCGCGGAGCGCAACCTGAACCGCATCACGGTCGGTGCCGCAGTCTTCTGGGGTGTCGTCATCATCTTGCTGGGTCTCATCGAACGCGTG